>CAWUXN010000170.1:0-10683 GCA_963926415.1 uncultured Loktanella sp. | reverse complement strand
ATCGTATTTGAAAGCGACCGGTCCGGTGGCAGTCAGATATATATCATGTCCGCTGGCGGCGGAGAGCCGCAGCGCGTGTCCTTTGGCGCGGGGCGTTACGGCACCCCCGTCTGGTCGCCGCGCGGTGATCTGATCGCCTTTACGAACCAAGAGGGCGGGCAATTCCACATTGGCGTTATGCGCACCGACGGCTCGGAAGAGCGTATTCTGACGACGTCGTTCCTGGACGAGGGTCCGACTTGGTCGCCCAACGGCCGCGTGCTGATGTTCTCTCGCGAAACGCAGGGCGCGGGCGGCACTTCGGCACTGTATTCGGTCGATATTTCCGGACGTAACCTGAAACCGGTTCCGGTGCAGGGCGGCGCTTCCGACGCGGCCTGGGGCCCGCTTCAGCCGTAATTCCAACGATTTCCCTGTTACGCGATGCGTGATAGATTAATACGAACACCAGTTCATAGGGGCGATTTGATAATGAAGATGACGACAAAGGCGATGCTGGTTTTGCTGGCGATGTCCACCGCCGCCTGCACACGGCCAGACCGTTTTGGCGGCGCGGATGACATGAATGCAAGCGCTGGCGGCGCCCCGCTGGGGAATACGATGCCGCAGGGCGGCGCTTCTGACCCGCGCAGCGCGGAATACTTTCAGCAGACTGTCGGCGACCGCGTGTTGTTCGTCGTGGACAGCAGCAGCCTGACACCGCAGGGCCATGCGACGCTGGACGGTCAGGCTAACTGGCTGACGACCAACAGCGACTATCTTGCGATCATTGAAGGCCATGCAGACGAGCAGGGCACGCGCGAATACAACCTTGCGCTGGGTGCACGCCGCGCCAACGCAGTGCGTGAATATCTGATCTCTCGCGGGATCCCGTCGGCGCGTCTGCGCACGATCAGCTACGGCAAGGAACGCCCGATCGAGGTCTGCTCGAACGAGGCTTGCTATAGCAAGAATCGCCGTGCTGTTACGGTCATCTCGGTCGGGTCGCTCAGCTGATGTTGGGCGCGGCACGCTTTGGCGCGCTGCTGGCCGTGGCGGTTTTGACCGCCACGGGAGCCACAGCGCAGGATGCGACGCTTGCAGATATCCGTCAGCAGCTTGGTACGCTTTACGGTGATGTGCAAAGCTTGCGGTCAGAATTGTCGACCAGCGGTGCGCTGACGATTGGGATGGTGGGTAACACGCCGCTGGACCGGCTGAACGCGATCGAGAGCGAGCTGACGCGCCTGACCGGCAAGACCGAAGAACTGGAGTTCCGCATTAACCGGATCACCACCGATGGTACCAACCGGATCGGCGATCTGGAATTCCGCCTATGCGAAGTAGAGCCGGGTTGCGATATCGGCAGCCTTGGCGATACGCCGTCGCTTGGCGGTGTCGACAGTGCCGCCAGCGTGCCCGCCCCGGCGACAGCGGTGCCGGATCAACCACAACTCGCTCTTGGCGAACAGCAGGACTATCAGCGGGCGCAGGAGGCGCTCGCATCAGGTGACTTTCGCAGCGCCGCCGATCTCCTTGCGACCTTTAGCGCGACCTATCCTGGGTCAACCTTGACAGAGGAAACGTCTCTAATGCGGGGCCGCGCGCTGGATGGCCTTGGCGACACTGCCAACGCAGCTCGCGCTTATCTGGAAGCGTTTTCCGGTAACCCAGAAGGTCCAATGGCCGCAGAGTCGCTGTTTCGTCTTGGCAACGCCCTTGGCGGTGTGGGTCAGGCGCAGGACGCCTGTGTGACTCTTAATGAAGTCGGCGTGCGCTTTCCCGCCTCGCCCTTCGTGACCGAGGCTGCAAACGCGCGCGTTGCGCTGGCATGTCGCTAAAGCTCAGCTCTGCTCTGAAAACTGGCCTGCCGCAGCGGTTCGCGGATCGCATGGGGCAGTTGCTGGGGCCTGATTTTCCACAACGCTTGTGCCTCGCCGTTTCTGGCGGCGGGGACAGCATGGCGATGCTGCATCTGACCGCTGGCTGGGCGCGTGTTTACGGCGTTGTGCTGCAGGTTGCCACCGTCGATCACGGTTTGCGCAAAGCCAGCGCCGCCGAGGCCGTTATGGTTGCCTTAGAGGCGCAGGGCCTTGGTCTGGCACATGAAACCTTGCTGTGGCAGGGGTGGGATGGCACTGGAAACCTTCAAAATGCGGCCAGGCAGGCGCGGCGTGTTCTGCTGAAGCAGGCAGCGTGCGGTGCCCCGGTGTTGATGGCTCACACGCAGAACGATCAGGCTGAAACTGTGCTGATGCGCCTTGCTCGTGGGTCCGGTGTTGATGGTCTTGCTGGCATGTCCGATGACGCGCATTCCGGCGAGCTTCGGATCTTGCGGCCGCTGCTGACAGAGCCTCGCGCCGCGCTGCGTCATTATGTGACCACCTTGAAAATCCCCTTTGCCGATGATCCAAGCAACGAAGATACCGACTTTGCGCGTGTGCGGATGCGGGCACTGATCGGGACTGAAGGGCTGGATACGGCGACGCTTGCCGCTACGGCCACGCATATGGCAAGGGCCAGAACAGAGTTGCAAACCTTCGCGCGGAACGCGGCTGCGGACTTGTCGCGCCCGGATGCAACCGCACTGGGAACGGTTGTCTGGGATCGTGACGCATTTGCCGCGCTTGGTGCCGAAACGCAGCTGCGGCTTGCCGCAGCCGCGGTTATGGCCGTTTCCTCTGCGACCTATCGTCCGCGCCTTGCTCCGTTGGAAGAGGCGGTAAATCGCGCAATGTCCGGCGGCGCGGCGGTCCTGGCCGGGGCGATCATCGTCCCGCACCGCGACCGGCTGTATGTTGCGCGCGAACCTATGGCAGTCGCTGGGGTTCAGGCGATTGCCGGACCTGCGTGCAACTGGGATACGGGCTGGCGGCTGGAAGGGCATGATATCAACGGTTTGACCATTCGGGCGCTGGGGGTGGCGGGGCTAGATCAGATCTCCGATAAACCGCGCCTGCGGGCACCAAGGCATGTGCTGACGGGTCTGCCTGCTGTTTGGGACGGCGACGCGCTGGTCGCATTTGCGCCCCTTGGTTTTGGCGCTGCGCACAGCATGGTTCCGCCGGGCAGTGGTGAAGAATTGATCCTAGCGCTCCTTGCGCATTGAAGATTGCGGTGGAATGTCTATTTTAAAGATCAACGCACGGTTTGTTAATAAACAACTGTCATTTTCCGATGACAAAGGAGCCTCTCATTGGGCAACGCACGTAATATAGTCTTTTGGGTCGTCTTGTTCCTGTTGGTTCTGACGCTGTTCAATCTGTTCAGCGGCGGCACTAGCAGTGGGATGAGCAATTCTAAAAGCTATTCGGAATTCGTTTCAGCTGTCGAAACCGACTCGGTTTCCAGCGTAACGCTGGACGGTGAACAGGTCCGCTATCGCGGCACGGATGGTCGCGACTATGTCACGATCAAGCCGCAGGACGCCGAAGTCACAAATCTGCTGATAACACGCGATATTCCCGTGACGGCACAAAGCCAGGAACAGTCCGGACTGCAAAGCTTTCTGATTGGCCTTCTGCCATTCGTGTTGCTGATCGGTGTGTGGGTATATTTCATGAACCGCATGCAGGGCGGCGGCAAAGGTGGGGCGATGGGCTTTGGCAAATCCAAAGCCAAGCTTCTGACCGAAAAGCATGGCCGAGTGACCTTTGACGAGGTGGCTGGCATCGACGAGGCGAAGGACGAACTGGAAGAGATCGTCGAATTTCTACGCAATCCGCAGAAATTCTCGCGACTTGGTGGCAAGATACCTAAGGGTGCACTGCTTGTTGGCCCTCCGGGTACCGGTAAAACGCTGCTGGCCCGTGCTATCGCTGGCGAAGCCGGCGTGCCGTTTTTCACCATTTCTGGCTCTGACTTCGTTGAAATGTTCGTTGGCGTCGGTGCAAGCCGCGTGCGGGATATGTTCGAGCAGGCCAAAAAGAACGCGCCTTGCATCGTCTTTATCGACGAAATCGACGCTGTGGGCCGGTCGCGTGGCGCAGGTTATGGCGGCGGCAATGACGAGCGAGAGCAGACGCTGAACCAGCTTCTGGTTGAAATGGACGGCTTCGAGGCAAACGAAGGTATCATTATCATCGCCGCCACGAACCGTCCGGACGTTCTGGACCCCGCGCTGCTGCGCCCGGGCCGGTTCGACCGTCAGGTTCAAGTGCCGAACCCAGACATAAAGGGACGCGAAAAAATCCTCTCGGTGCACTCCCGGAAGGTGCCCCTTGGTCCGGATGTTGACCTGCGCATTATCGCCCGCGGCACACCCGGTTTCTCGGGTGCCGATCTGGCTAACCTTGTGAACGAAAGCGCACTGATGGCCGCGCGTATCGGTCGTCGCTTTGTAACGATGCACGATTTCGAATCTGCTAAGGACAAGGTCATGATGGGTGCAGAGCGCCGCAGCATGGTAATGACCGAGGACGAGAAGAAACTGACCGCATATCATGAAGCTGGTCACGCCGTTGTCGGCCTGAACGTTCCGCAGCATGACCCGATTCACAAAGCGACCATCATCCCGCGTGGCCGTGCGCTGGGTCTGGTACTGTCCTTGCCGGAACGTGACCAACTGAGCGTGAGCTACACTAAGTACACGTCCAAAATCGCTATGGCGATGGGCGGCCGCGTTGCGGAGGAGCTAGTGTTCGGCAAAGATCAGGTTACGTCTGGCGCGTCCTCTGACATCCAGCAGGTGTCTAAAATCGCCCGCGCTATGGTCACGCAGTTCGGGTATGCGGACGAATTGGGTTTTGTCGATTACGCGAACGAGCAAAACTCATATCTGGGTAACTATGGCGGTGGAACCAACCATTCGGCCGATACTCAGAAGATCATCGATGACAAGGTGAAGGCCATGATTCAGGAAGGCTATGAAACCGCAAAACGCATTCTGACAGAAAAGCGTGATGATCTGGAGCGTCTCGCGCAGGGCCTGCTGGAATATGAAACCCTGACAGGTAACGAGATCACCCGTGTCATCGCCGGAGAGGCGCTGAACCGCAGCGATGATCAGGACGACTCCCCGCCTTCTGGCGGCAATGCGATCCCGACGGTCCCCAAGACCCGCAAGACCCCGCAGGCCGACGACGGGTTGGAACCGGAACCCTCTGCCTGAACAATGCTTGATTTACATCGTACCCCGTGCTGAAAAGCACGGGGTTTTTCTTTGCGAGAGGTTATCATGCCAGCCCTGATTAAAACGGAACACGTCGGTAAAGTGACTTGGCTGGGCCGGGTGCCGCACCGCGACGCCTCTGAAATCGTAGGCGAGCCCCTTGAAGTGATGACCTTGGGTTTTGACGGCATGAGCGGTGAATTTCACGCCGGGTTGACGCGCCCATCGTGCAGCCGCGTGACGGCGCAATATCCCAAGGGTACGGACATTCGGAACGTGCGGCAGGTCAGTATCGTGAGTGCCGCCGAACTTGACACGATCGCCGAAAAGCTTGATCTGAACAAAATCGATCCGGCCTGGATGGGCGCGAGTATCGTCGTGGAAGGTATTGCAGATTTCACCCATGTGCCGCCGTCGGCGCGACTGCAGGGGCCTGACGGTGTGACGCTCACGGTCGATATGCTGAACCAGCCTTGCCATCTGGTATCAAAGACAATCGAAGGTGCTCGCCCGGGGCATGGCAAGGCCTTAAAGACGGCAGCTGCTGGATTGCGCGGTGTCACGGCTTGGGTTGAACGTCCCGGGACCTTGAGACTTGGCGATATGCTGGTCTTGCATATCCCGGGACAACGGACCTGGCACGGGTGACGCAGGCCGTGGACGTGCCTTTTGCAGACGGCCCGTATTCCTTTACGGGCAGGCTGGGTGTAGAGAGAGGGCGCACATCAAAGATGTGCAGGGATTGATGGTTTGGGGATAGGATGTTGCGCGGCGCTGTTCTGGTGTGCCGCCCGAGGGCACCCCGCCCACGGTCCAGTGTTGGAAAGGCAGGATCAATGACAGCCACGATTATCGACGGAAAGGCCTTTGCCGGCCGCGTACGGGAAAAAGTTGCCGCCCATGTGGCCCGGCTAAAGGAAGAACACGGAATCACGCCCGGTTTGGCGGTGGTGCTGGTCGGCGATGATCCCGCCTCAGAGGTCTATGTCCGCTCGAAGGGCAAGATGACGAAAGCCGTCGGCATGCTGTCGTTGGAGTATCGTTTGCAGGCCGACGCGGGGCAGGACGAGGTCATGCGCTTGGTGAACGATCTGAATGCGAACCCAGAGGTGCATGGCATTCTGGTGCAGCTGCCGCTGCCGCGGTACATGGACGAAGCAGAGGTTCTTGCCGGGATTGATCCGGCCAAGGACGTGGATGGGTTTCACATTTCGAATGTGGGGCTGTTGGCGACGGGACAGCGAGCGATGGTCCCCTGCACACCACTGGGCTGTTTGATGATGCTGCGCGACCACCATGGCGATCTGACCGGCATGGATGCGGTTGTAATTGGGCGCAGCAATATCGTCGGTAAACCCATGGCGCAGTTGCTTTTGGGTGAAAGCTGCACCGTGACCATCGCCCACTCCCGCACCCGCAATTTGGAAGATGTCGTACGCCGCGCGGATATCGTCGTGGCCGCGGTCGGGCGACCCAAGATGGTGCCGGGCGACTGGATCAAGCCGGGTGCAACCGTGATCGACGTCGGTATCAATCGGACGGATGCCGGGTTGGTCGGGGACGTCGATTTCGCTTCGGCTGTGCAGGTCGCGGGCGCAATTACGCCAGTGCCCGGCGGTGTGGGCCCGATGACCATCGCCTGCCTGTTGGCAAATACGGTTACCGCTTGCTGCCGCGCGAACGGCTTGGCAGAGCCGGATGGGCTGACAGTTTAAGCGGGACGCAGATGGCCCGATGACCGGTCAGAATGGCGATCGTTGATCCGCTGAACAGGCGGGTCAACGAAGGGTCATTCGCGCGCAACCCGCCAGTATAAGCGCCGTAGGCCGGCAAAATCAGGCGGTTTGTGTCAGTCAAAAAACATGGCCGCGCGCCGCCCACGCCGGGAATGGCGTATTTGGGGTGATAATGGCCCGAGACCTCGAACGGCGTATCGCTGGCAATGTGGCGAAACGTCAGGCCGCCGTCGCGATGCATTGCAAGATGCGTGCCGCCCAATGCCAATGGACCTGGATCGTGGTTCCCTTCCAGCCAGAGCCAATGCCGCCTGACCTGAAGGCTGGTGAGGGTGGTGAAATCGGCCTCTGTCAGGCTGTCGGCTGCCATTAGGTCGTCGAAGCTGTCACCAAGGCACAGCACCGCTTCGGGATCGGTCAGGGCGATATCTTGCGTGAGCTTCGCGAGCGTTTCCCGGGTTTCGTATGGGGGAAGCATTACGCCGGATCGTCGTGCGACGCGGTCTGATTTCCCCAAATGCAGGTCAGATACGCAAAGCAGCCGCCGGTCGGCCCACCATAATGCGCCGGACGGCATGGCGGTCAGGAGGTGTTCACCGAATGTAAAGGTATGAGTGTTCATTATTTGTTCTAGTGCGGGTGTATAAGGAGTTGCAAGGTTCACAGAGTGGAAAGGCCGGCCTCTTCCATCAAGCGAGCGGCCATCTCTTCCATCAAGCGTTCGCGTCCTGCACCGGCGACGGGCACGCGGCCGGACTCTAGCAGCATGGGGGCAGAGAGGGGACTGGCACGGGGCAGGATCACGTGATCGACACGGCCAGAGGTGCGGGCCAACATCTCTTCGATCCGGCCAAAATCGACAAGGCCGCGCTGCGCCTCTTCGCGGGTAACCTGCATGATCAGGTGGTCAGGGTCGTATTTGGCGAGTGTGTCGTAAAGGATATCGGACGAAAACGTCGCTTGCCGACCAGATTTGCGGGCCTGCGGCAGGTTTCGTTGGATCAGGCCCGCGATGGTGGCCGAGGCGCGAAAAGTGCGTTTCATCACGGCGTTGCCAGCTAGCCAGTCCGCGAAGCCGTCGTGCAGGGCGTTAGGGTCGAACAGGGGAGAAGGGTTAGTGACTGGGGTCAGGCCCCAGACGAGCGTGGCGTAGTCGGTCGAGACGAAGCCAAGAGGGTTGAGGTCTAGTTCCTCCATCCGTTTGGTCAAAAGCAGGCCAAGGGTTTGCTGCGCGTTGCGTCCAGCAAAGCCATAAAAGCAGGTATGGGCACGGCCATCGTGCGGAAAGGATTCGACAAGGATGCGATCGGCTTGCGGTAGTTTGGACCATTCGCGTTGAAGGTGCAGCCATTCGGCGGTGTGCATCGGCAGCTCTGGCCAATCGTCCTGACGGAACATGCGCAAAATGCGCTGTGATAGCTGGGTCGAAGTCGCAAACTTTGTGCCCATAAAAGTTGCGATCTTCGGCGTCTTGTCGGCGCGCCGTGTCACCTCGACTGACATCTCTTTGAGCGTTTCATAGCGGACAATCTGTCCGCCAATCAAAAAGGTATCGCCGGGCGTCAGGGTGGCGGCGAAGAATTCCTCAATTTCGCCCAATGGCTTGAAGCTACCCCGAAGCCGGACTTTCACCGTGTCGGTGTCCTGAATAGTGCCGATGTTCATGCGCAGATCCCGCGTAGCGCGGGGGTCGCGCAGGTGCCACAGATCGTCACGAAGCTGGAGGCGCTTCCAGCGGTCATAGGCGCGCAATGCGTAGCCCCCGGTGGCGCAAAAATCGAGGCAGGCGTCGAAATCCGCACGCGGCAGCGTGCTGTAGGCACCGACGGTGCGGACCTCAGCAAACAACGCGTCGGCGGAAAACGGACCGGCGCAGGCGCGGATTAGTATGTGCTGGCACAGCACGTCGCGCGGTCCGGGGCCGGCGGGATCGCCGTCAAGTTCATGATCGCGGGCCGCTTGCAGGGCGGCGACGCATTCGACAACTTCGAACCGGTTTGCTGGGACCAGCAGCGCCTTGGATGGCGCGTTATAGCGGTGATTAGCGCGGCCGATGCGCTGGATCAAACGTTTGACATTCTTGGGGGCACCGATCTGAATAACCAGATCGACATCGCCCCAGTCGATGCCAAGGTCGAGGCTGCCGGTGCAGACAATGGCTCGAAGGGAACCTGCAACCATCGCGGCTTCTACGCGCTGGCGCTGGTCACGGTCGAGGCTTCCGTGGTGTATGCCAATTGGCAAGTCAGTGTCGTTTGCAAGCCAGAGGTTGTGAAAAAAGATTTCGGCCTGGGCTCGGGTGTTGTGAAAAATCAGTGTCGTCTTGTGCTTTTTGATCTGTTCAAGAACGGCAGGAATTGCGTATTTCGCCCCGCCGCCTGACCAAGGTGGACGCTCTGCCGTAACCAAAATTGAAATGTCCGGGTCGGGACCGGGATCGGCATAGAGGATGTCGCAAGGGTCCGGGTGGCAGGCCAAGCCGCTGGCGATCTGGGCGGGATTTTCGACGGTGGCCGACAGGCCGACGCGGCGTAGGCCGGGGGCCATGGCCTGTAACCGTGACAGAGCCAACATCAGCTGATCGCCGCGCTTTGATTCCGCAAGGGCATGGATTTCGTCGACGATGACACGCTGTACGCCGGCAAACATGCGCGGCGCGTCCTCGTAGGATGTCAGCAGAGCCAAGCTCTCGGGCGTTGTCAGCAAAATATGAGGGGGATCGGCGCGCTGGCGTTTTTTTTGGGTGGCGCTGGTATCGCCTGTCCGATCCTCGATCCGGATCGGCAGGCCCATTTCTGTCACCGGGGCGGTCAGGTTACGTTTGATGTCGGCGGCCAACGCCTTGAGCGGTGAGATGTAGAGCGTGTGCAGCCCCTGATGCTGCCCGTCTGCAAGTTCGGCCAAGGTCGGCAGAAAACCTGCCAGTGTCTTGCCTCCGCCGGTCGGCGCAATCAGCAGCATCGCGGCAGAATCGGCCCGGTCCAGCATGTCGCGCTGATGCGGGTGGATGGACCAGCCTCGCGCGGTGAACCAATCGGTGATGACGGGGGGCAATTCCATCCCCCTGATGTGTGGCTGCGATGGCCTTTGGTCAAGCGATCAGCGGATGATCTCTTCTTCTTTGACGAACATGTTGGCCCAAGCGCGATCCATCATTTCGGGATTCATCTGAAGGGGAATCCCCTCAAACTCGCAGATTGAGATCATCTGATCGATCAGGAATATCGGTTGATAGTTGGCGTAGACGTTGTCGATCTGCGGATAGAGTTTGTTGAGAAGGTGGAGCAAGGTACGTTCGTCCAGAGGCATCTTTCTCTTGCGCGCAACAAGGGCAAAGATTTTCAGGAAGTCTGCCTGAGTTGGGCCATCAATCTTGATCTTGAAGAAGATACGGCGGAGCGCGGCTTGGTCAAAAATCGCGTTGGGGTGAAAGTTCGTCGAAAATATGACAAGGGTGTCGAAGGGCACCTCGAACTTTTCGCCCGACTGCAGGGATAGGATATCTTTGGAATCTTCAAGCGGCACGATCCAGCGGTTGATCAGAGACTGCGGCGGTTCTGCCTGACGGCCTAGGTCGTCGACGATAAAGATGCCACCGGTCGATTTCATCTGCAGCGGGGCCTGATACGTCCGCGCGACTGGGTTATAGACAAGGTCCAGCATGGAAAGCGACAGTTCGCCGCCGGTGATGACCGTGGGACGTTTGCAGCGCACATAGCGCGTGTCGAACCGGCCCGTCGTGCGGCGCAGGGAGTTGGGGTCCTGCTCGTCGTCCTCGGCGCTTGAATGGACGATAGGGTCATAGACGGTGATGACCTGACCGGAATATTCGATAGCGCGCGGGACATAGATTTTATC
>CAWUXN010000169.1:0-8107 GCA_963926415.1 uncultured Loktanella sp. | reverse complement strand
AAGTGGCCAAAGCCGCCGCCCAGATATGGGGCAGAGCCTTGCAGCCATAACAGCCAGTTCATCGCTTCGGTCCGCGCTTTGCGGTCCTTGGGCATGAAGGCGTCAAATTCTTCGGCCAGATACAGCAGGATCGAAGCGCTTTCAAACACGCGCGTATCGGTCTTGGTGTCTAGCAGCGCCGGGATCTTGGAGTTCGGGTTAATCTCGACGAAGCCGGATCCGAACTGGTCGCCGTCACCGATCTTGATCAGCCATGCGTCGTATTCCGCGCCGCTGTAGCCTGCTTCCAGCAGCTCTTCTAGCATAACGGTAACCTTGACGCCGTTAGGCGTTGCCAGCGAATGCAGCTGGAACCGGTGCTCGCCTCGCGGCAGGACCTTGTCATGGGTCGTACCCGCGATGGGACGGTTCGTCTTTGCGAATTCACCGCCATTCTCGGCGTCCCAGGTCCAGACTTTGGGCGGGTTATACTTGGTCATGTAGGGGTCTCCTGTCTTCCACTAGTTCCTAGGTAGTGCGCTGCGGACGGAACGCAAAGTGCGCCTGTGCGGGCATGACTGTGCGGCGGAAAAAAGCGTGCGCGCCTTTTCCCACTTGTCACCGCGCGGTTGCGATGCAGGATTGGATGACCACAGCCGGACCGTCTGACCTATGCGCTTATTTCTTTCTTCTCATCGCCTTGGCCGCCACGCGGATGCACTGGTGCGCCTTGTGGGCAATCGGCGTAACGCACTGGTGATCGGCAATGCGCTTGACTACATTCCTGCTGCTGCCCGCGCGGTTTATACGGCCACGACCTATGATCCGGTGGCAGAGCTGAACACCTTGGGGTTGCCCGCCAGTTGGCTGGACCTGCGCGATTTCGTCGGATCGCCCATCCGCCTGCATGATCAGCTTAGCACTTGCGGGCTGGTCTGGGTGCTGGGCGGCAATTCTTTTGTGCTGCGCCGCGCGATGCGGGCCAGCGGTTTCGATGGGATTATCCACGGTCTGCTGTCGCAGGATGCGCTGGTCTACGGCGGGTTTAGCGCAGGCGCGATCGTCACCGCACCCAGCTTGTGCGGCTTTGACCTGATGGACGACCCCAAAGTCGGCACATTCGGGTGCGAGGCGATTTCATACGAAGGGCTGAACTTGTTTCCCAAATCCGTGGTGCCCCACGTTGGGTCCAACCACCGCGACAGTCCGGGGGCAGACCGCGCCGCGCATTGGCTGATGGACAATGCCATGCCCTATGTGGCGCTACAGGACGGTCAGGTAATCATGGTGGACGGGGACGAGGGCACTTTGCTGGACTAGCGAGCGACGCTGGGCTGGACTAGCGGACGATTCTGGCCTCATTGGGTAGGCTGATCCGCGCGACCTGTTCGGCGATCGGGTCGGTCGACAGCGGATGCAGCGCGGCATCGTAACCTTCGGGATCGCCGATATCCGCCCAGACGCCGCCGCGAAACACCTCTAGCGCGTCAAAGTTCGCTTTGTATCCCATCTTGGGACTGCCGGGCACCCAATAGCCTAGATAGACGTAAGGCAGGTCCAGCTCGCGTGCGATGGCGATATGATCAAGGATCAGGAAACTACCGGGGCTGCGGCGTTCAAGTTCGGGCGCAAAGAAGGAGTAAACCATCGACAGCCCATCATCCAAAATGTCGGTCAGACAGGCGGCGACAGGGTCGGGATTGCTATTCGCGGTGTCGGTGTATTCAATCAGGCGGGACCGGACAGGCGTCTCTTCGATCATCGCGGCAAATTCGAACATATCCATGTCCGCCATGCCGCCCGTGGCGTGGCGCGCATCCAAATAACGGCGGAACAGCTCGTATTGCTCCTCCGTGGCCCAAGGCGACGTCGCGCGGCGCTTTAGCGATGTATTCCGTTTCAGCACGCGGCGCTGGCTGCGGGTCGGCTTGAAATCCGCGACGCGGATGCGGGCAGACATACAGGCGGAACATTCCGCGCAGCTGGGCCGGTACAATACGTTCTGCGAGCGTCGAAAGCCCTGCTTGGACAACGTATTATTCAGCGAAGACGCAGCTTCCCCCTGAAGCGCGGTGAACAATTTACGCTCCGTCCGCCCCTCTAAGTAAGGGCAGGGTTGCGGGGCCGTTACATAGAAATGCGGCGTGGAGGGAAGCATATGGCGCATGATATAAGATTGTAGGCTGTTGCCGCCGCTGACAAGCCCCCGGACACTGCGAATTTTCGTCGTAGGCGAAAATCGCCAATACTTAGCCGGGGCGGTTGATCGCAGTCGTGCCCAGCAGCGTATCGCTAAGCCCCTGACCGCGCGGCGTCAGCGCCATCATGCCCATGCTGATCAACTGCAGCGGCAGCGTTACGACCGACATGGTATAGCCAAGCGTATGGAGCAGGGCGAGCGTGCCATTTAGCCGCGCGCCGGTATGATCTCGCAGTTCGATCCCCATCAGGCGCATCCCCAAGGTCGCCGACCCGCTGGCAATGGTGAACCAGCGATAGGTAAAACCGACCATCACGATCAGCACCGGAAAGAAAAACAGCGCAGTAAAGGCCGTGAATGGCACGATGAGCACCGCGGCGATCAGGATCAGTGTCGCATCAACGGCCCAAGCAAACGCCCGCTTGAACGGCACACCGGCATAGAATTCGGCATCAACCTCTGGGTCGGGCAGGGCGGTCAGCGGGGTAATGGGGGCGGTCATGGTCGGGCCAATCCTTTTGACAGGGTTGCGGCGGCACCGGGTGCGGGGCCGCCGATCGTGCGGATTACTTGTCGCCTTGCTGCTCTTGCACGGCGGTATCGCCGGACCGGTCGGCCATGAACTGGTCGAACTCTGCCTTGTCCTTGGCATCGCGCAGGCGGCCCAGGAAGGCGGCAAAGTTGTCCTGTTCGTCCTGCAGGCGGCGCAGCGTGTCTTTCTTATAGGCGTCAAAGGAGCGGTTGCCGGACGATTGCATCATCGTGTTGCCAAAGCGGCGGCAGACGGGGCGAATTTCGGAATTGCGGGAAAACATACGTTTGCTCCAGATCATATAGGCAAAAAGGGCAAGGCCGACGGGCCAGACAAGCACGAAGCCTGCGACCATCGCCGCGATCCATGCGCCGTGGCCGCGGGCGTCAAGCCAGGCCTCGGCACGGCGCAGCCAGGTCAGCGGGCCGGACGCTTGGGAATATGTAGGTGTCGAATACATCGGGGTTGCTCCTGTCGGGTTAATGTAAATAGTTTTCACATTGCCGATATGTGGATGCGAGAGGTGTGCCGCAAGGGTCAATGTGAATGTTTTTTACATTGCGTGTAATTGCGTATTTATATCAATTATTTGCGATATTATCGGTTGCGGGTGTGGGTGGCCGGTTACCCCTTGTCCTAACGGCACATCGCGTCAAACTGCACCTACCAGCTGTATTTTCCGATCCTTCGCACCTTATCCCCAAGGCCGCAGTGATCGCCCTGTGCCCCTCAAACCGCCGCCGCCGCGATTCAATCTCTTGCTCATCGCCCAACCTTTTGCCACGTTTGCACTAATCCGGCCAGTGCGCGGCACCATCAGCCTGTGTTTGCCCAGTGCGCCGTCTTTCTGAAAGCCGACTTGATGACCCTGTCCGACCGCATCACCCGCCACCCGCGCCCTTTTGATCCCGACCTTGGGAAAGATGCGGCTGCACTCGTGCCATGGGCTACCGGTCCGCTGCGCGATCTGAGCGGCGGGACGGCAGGTTGCAGCCCGTATCTGGCAGGCCTGATCGGACGTGAAACGGATTGGTTGCAAGCTGCTGTCGATGATCCAGACGCCGCACTGGCGCAAACCCTTTCAGCGATCGCTGCCATTCCGTTTGCCGATCTGGCCTCCGGCATGCGGCAGGCCAAGCGCCGTGTCGCCCTGCTGACGGCGCTGTGTGATCTGGGCGGCGTATGGCCATTGGAAACCGTCACGCAGGCCCTGACTGATCTTGCCGCCGCCGCCACCCACGCTTGCATCGTGCCGCTAGTCGCCGCCGAAATCACGCGCGGCAAACTGCCCGGTATGATGGACGCCGACGCCGCCACTGCCGCTGGGATGACCGTCCTCGCCATGGGCAAACAAGGCGCGGGAGAGTTGAACTATTCCTCTGACATCGACCTGATCTGCCTGTTCGACGACGATCGCTTTGAACCAGAGGACACGGCCACCGCCCGCACCGCCTTTGTCCGCGTCACGCGCCGGATGTGCGCGCTGCTGTCGGACAATACCGCCGAAGGCTATGTCTTTCGCACCGACCTGCGGCTACGACCCGATGCCTCTGTCATGCCGGTGTGCCTGTCGATGGCCGCGGCAGAGCGCTATTACGAAAGCGTGGGCCGTACGTGGGAACGCGCCGCCTATATCAAAGCTGCCCCCTGCGCGGGTGATCTGGCCGCCGGACAGCGATTTCTGGACAGCCTGCGCCCATTTGTCTGGCGCAAGCATCTGGACTTCGCGGCCATCCAAGACGCCCACGACATGCGCCTGCGCATCCGCGACCACAAAGGGCTGGGCGGCAAGCTGTCGCTGGAAGGTCACAACATGAAACTGGGCCGAGGCGGGATCAGAGAGATCGAGTTCTTCACCCAGACCCGCCAACTTATCGCTGGCGGGCGCGACAAAAGCCTGCGCGTGCGCGGCACAATTGAGGGGCTCGAACGGCTCGCCGCTGCCGATTGGATCGCAGCGGACGTGCAGACGCAGCTGACGGATCACTACACCGCGCACCGCACTGTCGAACACCGCCTGCAAATGATCAATGACGCCCAGACCCACAGCCTGCCACAGGACGATGCCAGCTTTGACAGGCTGGCCGCCTTCATGGACATGGAAACTGGCGATCTGCGCCGCGACCTGACCGAACGGCTGGAACAGGTGCATACCTTGACCGAAGGCTTCTTTGCCCCCGGCACCCCGCAACCTGCCGCCCCCGCCGACTGGGGGCAGGACATCACCGCCCGTTGGCCCGACTATCCCGCGCTGCGCTCTGACCGGGCGGTACATATATTCCGCCGCTTGCGGCCAGGCATCCTTGCCCGCCTAAACGAGGCTGCTAAACCCGACGAAGCGCTGATCAACTTCGACGCCTTCCTCGCTGGACTGCCCGCAGGCGTGCAACTGTTTTCGTTGTTCGAGGCGAACCCCGCCCTGACCCAGCTGATCGTCGACATCTGCGCCACAGCCCCTGCGCTGGCGCAATACCTGTCGCGCAATGCGGGCGTGCTCGATGCGGTCATCGGCGGCGATTTCTTTTCGCCGTGGCCGGGGGCCGCGATGCTGACGCAGGGGCTGATGGACGCTATGGCGTCCACCGATGACTTTGAAACTGCACTGAACACTGCCCGTCGATGGGCGCGCGAATGGCATTTCCGCATCGGCGTGGATCATCTACGCGGGCTGATCGACGCTAGCGCCGCAGGTCAGCACTATGCCGATCTGGCAGAAGCCGTGATCGCCGCGATCTGGCCCATTGTGACTGCTGATTTTGCCCGCCGCCACGGACCATTGCCGGGGCAGGGCGCAGTGGTGCTGGGTATGGGGTCGCTGGGTGCCGGCCGCCTGAACGCGCAATCAGACGTCGATTTGATCGTGATCTATGACGCAGATATCTTGGGCAATTCCGACGGACCACGCCCGCTGCCAGTGCGCAGCTATTACGCACGCCTGACGCAGGCCCTCGTCACGGCTCTTCAAGCGCCCATGGCGGATGGCAAGCTGTACGAGGTCGACATGCGCCTGCGCCCGTCCGGCAAACAGGGGCCGGTTGCGACATCTTGGTCTGCGTTTCGCGATTACCAAAAGGAAGAGGCTTGGACGTGGGAGCATCTTGCCCTGACCCGAGCCCGGCCCATTGCGGGCGCACAGGTGCTGATTACCGGCGTCGAGGCTTTCCGTCGCACGCTGATGGCAACCAAGGGCAAAGGCGAAACGGTGCAAGCAGATGTGGCCGACATGCGCGCCCGCCTCGCCGCTGCCAAACCGGCGCAGGGCGCTTGGGATGCTAAGATGGGGCCGGGCCGGTTGATGGATGTGGAACTGGCGGCGCAGACGGCTGCCCTTGTCACGGGCAGCAATCTGCGCCATGTTTCGGGGCAGATCGCGGCGGGCGTCGCGGGCGGCTGGTTCAGCTCTGAACAGGGCGATGCGCTGACCTCCGCAGAATTGCTGTTCTGGCAGCTGCAGGCCACCGGGCGCCTACTGACAGGGGGCGTGCTTGACCCGGATGCTCTTGGCGAAGGCGGCCGCCATTTAGTGCTGCGAGAAACTGGATTTACCACAATGGAAACGCTGGAACACGCCATGACACAGATATCCGCTGCCGCTGACAAGGCCATCTCGGCCCGCCTTCAGGCCGCATCATGAAGGGCGATGCCCTCGATCCTGCTGGTTTGATCCAACAGGCCTATTGCATCGAAAAGATCACCGCGCAGGACTGCCGCGTGATCTTTCTTGACTGGGCGATGAAATCGGATGCGCCCGATGATCTGCCCGCTGCGATCAAACTCCTGCTGACACAATACGCGGACCATCCATCAGACCACCCTATGACGAAAACCCTGCTAGCAGGACTTGCCGACACCCCTAGCCCAGCACGCCGCGGCGGTCATATGGGTCGGCAGTTAAGGGGCTAACGCCCTACTTCTTCTAGTCTCAAATACCTCTGGGATACGGGGGCTGGCCCCCGAGTGTCGGCTTGCAAAGCAAGTCGACACCAATACCCTTAGCGCTTCAGCGCAGCCGCCTCGCGGGCCAACGCCTCAATCCCGGCCCAGTCACCCGCCAGCATCAGATCCTTGGGCGCAACCCAGCTGCCGCCAACGCAAAGCGTGTTGGACAGTGCCAGATAATCCGGCGCGTTTTTCAGGCTGACACCGCCAGTTGGGCAAAACTTGACCTGCGGGATCGGCGCGCCGATCGCTTTGAGCGCGGGTACGCCGCCGTTGGCTTCGGCGGGAAAGAATTTCTGCACGGTATAGCCGCGCTCGAGCAGGCGCATCGCCTCGCTCGCGGTTGCGACGCCGGGCAGCAGGGGTAGGTCGTTGGCTTCGCAAGCGTCCAGGATCAGGTCCGTCGCACCCGGTGACACACCGAATTTCGCGCCCGCTGCCTTGGCGTTTTCAACGTCCTTCGGCGTTAGCAGCGTGCCTGCACCGACGACCCCGCCGGGAATGGCGGCCATTTCGCGGATCGCATCAAGGGCTGCAGGGGTGCGCAACGTCACTTCTAGCGCTGGCAATCCGCCCGCGATCAGTGCACGCGCCAGATCGGCGGCAAGGGCGGCATCGTCCAGCACAAGGACGGGCACCACGGGTGCCAGTAGGCACAGGTCACGGTTCAGGACAGAGGCTTGTTCGGGGGTCATGTTCATTACTTTCGTCGGAATGCTTGGCCGGGGTGGAATGCCTCCGGCGGGAGTATTTCAGGCAAGATGATGGGTCAAACGGCGACGCCTGCACCTTCGGTGACTTGGCCCACGTTGCGGCGAAAGACCTCGAACAATTCGCGGCCTACACCGGTGCCGTTGCCGGACAAGTCTGCTACCGCATCGGGGCGGCTAGCAAGATCGACATTCAGCACGTCGATGGTGCCGTTCACCGCGTCCAAGCGGATGATGTCGCCGTCGTTGATCTTGGCAATAGGGCCCCCGTTCGCCGCCTCTGGCGCGAGGTGGATGGCCGAGGGAACCTTGCCCGATGCACCCGACATGCGTCCGTCAGTGACCAGCGCGACCTTGATGCCGCGATCCTGCAGTACCGCCAGTGTTGGCGTCAGGCCGTGCAATTCGGGCATGCCGTTGGATTTTGGACCCTGAAAACGGACTACGATGATCGTATCGGACGTGAACTCGCCTGCCTTGAAGGCCGCCTTGACGCTGTCTTGATCGTGAAAGATGCGGGCGGGCGCTTCGATGATGTGGCGCTCTTCGGCCACGGCAGAGGTTTTCATCACGCCGCGCCCGAGGTTGCCTTTGAGCTGCATCAAACCACCATGTTTTTGGAATGGATCAGCGGCGGGGCGCAGGATCTTGGTGTTCAGACTTTCGCCAGCGCCCTTGGCATAGGTGACGCGGCCTGCGTCCAGCTTGGGCTCTTGAGTGTAAAGGTTCAGGCCATCGCCAGCGACG
>CAWUXN010000168.1:0-6274 GCA_963926415.1 uncultured Loktanella sp. | reverse complement strand
TTGCCTGCCATCGTGTGTCAGTCTTCCTTAATGCTACGATCCTGTTCGGACCCGTCTATGGTTAAATCGGGCTAGTGACCCGAAAATTCAAGTTGTACGTACCGGCTTGCGCATCGTGACTAGCTCTTCGGCCATGGTGGGATGCACCGCGCAGGTTCGGTCAAAATCTTCTTTTGTTGCACCCATCTTGATCGCGACCGCCACCATCTGGATCATTTCGCCGGCATGGTCCGCGACGATGTGACACCCCAGTACTTTGCCTGTTTCGGTGCTGACGATCAACTTCATTAGCACGCGCTGCGGCGTATCCAGAAACGCAGTCTGCATCGGGCGGAAGGCGGTGGAATAAACTTCAACGCTTTCGCCACGCGATATGGCGTCGTCCTCGGTCAGTCCGATGGTGCCAAGTTCAGGCTGCGTGAACACGGCGCTGGCTATCAGTTCGTGATCAACGGGCGTCGGATTGCCCTTAAAGACCGTTTCGACAAAGGCCATGCCTTCGCGGATCGCGACCGGCGTCAGCTGCACGCGGTTGGTCACGTCGCCGATCGCATAGATAGATGGCACGTTGGTCTGGCTGTATTCGTCGACGACAATCTCTCCCAGGCGGCCGACATCGACGCCGGCCTCTTCCAGCCCAAGCCCGTTCGTGTTGGGCGCACGGCCCGTCGCGAACAGCACGTGGTCGAAAACCTTTTCGTCGCCGTTCGTGGCGCGAGTCCAGATCGGACCAGCAGCGCGGGCGTCGGCAAAGCTTTTGGGGTTGTCATCCAGCACGTTCCTGCCGCCAGCAGCCGCATCAGACCCAGCAGGGGTCGGGCCTTTTGGTTCCTGATCGGCGGGACAAAGCTCTGTGATCGTGGTGCCAGTGTGCAAATCGATGCCCCGGTGCCGCATGGATTCCGCCAGCAATCCACGGGCTTCGTCGTCAAAGCCTTTCAGGATCTGCGCGCCACGATGGTACATCGTCACCTTCACTCCAAGGCCCGCCATAATGCAGGCGAATTCACAGGCGATATAGCCACCGCCGATGATCAGCAGCGTTTCAGGCAGGTTTTCCAGCAAGAACATGTCGTTAGACACAAGGCCCAGATGGCAGTTCTCTATCTCTGGGCGTGTCGGGTGGCCGCCGGTGGCGATCAGGATGTGCTTGGCCGTGACGGATTTTCCGTCCCCCAGTTGGACCGTATGGGCGTTGATCATGGTAGCGCGGCAGTCGTGTATTTCGACGTTGGATCCGTTCAGTAGCCTGCGATAGACGCCTTCAAGTCGGTCCAGTTCGGCGTTAAGTTTGCCGCGAAACGCATCCCAGTTGAAATCACCAATGGTGGTGTTCCAGCCATAGCCCTGCGCCTCTACAACCTTTTCAGCATAGGTGGAGGCATAGACCATCAGCTTTTTCGGCACACAGCCACGGATGACACATGTCCCGCCCATGCGGGATTCTTCGGCAAGGCCTACTTTGGCACCGGTTTCAGACGCCACACGGGCCGCACGCACGCCGCCGGAGCCGCCGCCAATGACAAAAAGATCGTAATCGAAAGACATTCACAGGTCCCGTATTGAAGAATTCAGCCGCAACCTAGCCGCAACCGGTACGAAAGGCCAACACCGCCTGCCGGAAATGTGAGGGGGCCTTGGATCAGTTCGACAAGAAGGGGATCGGCAGGCACGCCACATCTGCTAACAGGACGAAATTTAACGTCAGCACCACGCAAGAGGCTAGGATCGCAAGATCCTGAAGCACCGGCCCTATGGTAAAGGCCCCCATCACGCTGCGCCGAGAAGAGAAGATCACAAGCGCGACCATCGGGATTGGCAGGGCGATGGACAGGACCACCTGGCTAGCCAACAGCGCCGTGGTCACGTTCACACCCATCGCAACAACGATAAAGGCCGGCAGCATAGTGACAATGCGGCGGATCAGCAGCGGGATCTGCAGGCGGATAAAGCCCTGCATGATCATCTGCCCCGCCATGGTGCTGACCACGGACGACGACACGCCCGATGCGATCAAGGATATCAGGAACGCCCCCCGCCGCCCCACTCAGCAACGGCGTCAGCGTGTGATAGGCAGTCTCGATCTCGGCGACCTCTGGGTTGCCGGCGTGAAAGGCCGGGGCCGCCCTCATCACCATTGCGATTTTGATCATGCCCGCGATAGCAAGTGCTATGACGACTTCGACATTGGAAAACTTCAGCACCCTAGCGCGTTCGGTGTCGTTGTTGATCTTGGCGCGGTGCTGGGTCAGGCCAGAGTGCAGGTAGATCGCGTGTGGCATGACCGTTGCGCCAATAATCCCGACGGATATCGTCAACGCCGCAAGGCCTGGCATCTGCGGAATGATCGCGCCGCGCGCCGCCTCGCCCCATGCGATGGAAAGAACAAACCACTCTGCCAGATAGCACAGGCCAATGACCCCGACGAGCGTGCCAATCAGCAACTCCATCGGGCGGAAGCCGCGATTTTCGACCGGCAGCAGGGCATAGGTGACGATGACAGTGATGCCCATGCCAACCATCAGCGGCATGTTGAACAGCAGGGCCAAACCAATGGCACCGCCCAGAAATTCGGCGAGGTCGGTCGCCATGGCCTCGATTTTCGACACTATCCATATGAACAGCACTGTCGGGCGCGAAAACCCGTCGCGGCAATGTTCGGCCAGGTTCTTGCCGGTCACGATCCCCAGCCGCGCCAACAGCGCCTGAAACAGCATCGCAACAAGGTTCGCCATGACAACGACCCGCAGCAGGGCATAGCCATAGCCCGCGCCCGCCTGAATGTTCGTCGCATAATTGCCTGGGTCCATATAGGCGACCGAGGCGATGACCGCCGGCCCGGCAAACACCAGCCACGACCGCGGCCCACGGATGCGCCCGACCAAAACATCGTTAATGCGCTAAAATGAGGGGTCTGTCATAGAACTTCTGGGCGTGGACATGGTGCTCCCTATCGGAGTTTTGCAAATGCTTCTCAGCAATAATTGCACCCGCTCTGCGCAAACCACCAGCGCCGCCTGCCTTGTCTCTGATCTGTCATCTGATTATAGAACAACGTTTAAAAGTCCCCGAACAAAGGCTTAGGACATGCAGACGCCTTATTACCTGATCGACAAAAACCGCCTACTGCCGAATCTGGAAAAAATCGCCTGGCTGACAGAGCATTCGGGTGCCAAAGCCTTGCTGGCGCTCAAGTGCTTTGCCACGTGGTCTGTCTTTGATCTGATATCCAAATACCTTGACGGCACTACGTCTTCGTCGTTGTTCGAGGTCAAGCTGGGCCGCGAACATTTTCCCGGCGAAACCCATGCCTATTCCGTCGCTTGGGCAGATCACGAGATAGACGAGGTGCTGCGCAATTCCGACAAGGTAATCTTTAACAGCATCGGTCAGCTCACCCGCTTTGAGCAGGTTTCGCGCGGCCACACCCGGGGCCTGCGGGTCAATCCCGGTGTGTCGACGTCCAGCTTTGATCTGGCCGATCCGGCCCGGCCCTTCAGCCGCTTGGGCGAACATGACCCGCAGTCGATCGAGGCAGTGATCGACCAAATCAGCGGCTTCATGTTTCATAACAACTGCGAAAATGACGATTTCGACCGCTTTGATGCCATGCTGTGCGGGATCGAAGGCCGCTTTGGACATTTGATCGGGCAACTGGACTGGATCAGCCTTGGCGGCGGCATCCAGTTCACCGGCGTAGGCTATCCGCTGGACAAGCTGGCCGCGCGGCTGAAGCAATTTGCCGAAACTTACGGGGTGCAAGTCTATCTTGAACCCGGCGAGGCAGTGATTACCAATTCGACCACACTGGAAGTCACGGTTCTCGACACTTTGCACAACGGCAAGAACCTTGCCATCGTCGACAGCAGCACAGAGGCGCATATGCTGGATCTGCTGATCTACCGCGAAAGCGCCAAGGTCACACCGAATGCCGGGCCAGAGGAATGGATGATCTGCGGCAAATCCTGCCTGGCAGGCGACATCTTTGGCGAATTCAAGTTTCCTGCCCCGCTCGCCCCCGGTGACCGCGTCAGCATTCAGGACGCCGCAGGCTATACCATGGTCAAGAAGAACTGGTTCAACGGCGTACAGATGCCGTCGATCGCGATAAAAGAGCTGGACGGCACCGAACGGCTGGTCCGCGCCTTTACCTATGACGATTTCGCCGCGGCGCTGTCCTAAGCGCCTGAACAGAACCCAGACGACAGGGGATTTTACCGATGAAGAAGAACGTATTGATCGTTGGCGCCGGTGGCGTAGCACAGGTCGTGGCGCATAAGTGTGCGCAAAACAACGACGTCCTTGGCGACATTCACATCGCCAGCCGCACGCTGGCCAAATGTGAGGCGATCATCGCCTCCGTGCATGAAAAATCCGCGATGAAAGTGGATGGTGTGTTGAAAGCCCATGCGCTTGATGCGCTGGACGTGGACGCGACGGCAGCGCTGATCCGGGATACCGGCAGCCAGATGGTCATCAACGTCGGCTCTCCCTTCGTGAACATGTCGGTGCTGGACGCCTGCATCGCAACGGGTGCCGCCTATATTGACACCGCGATCCATGAAGAGCCGGGCAAGATCTGCGAAACGCCCCCTTGGTATGGCAACTACGAGTGGAAAAAGCGCCAAATTTGCGCGGGAAAAGGCATCACCGCGATTCTTGGCGCGGGTTTTGATCCGGGAGTCGTGAATGCCTATGCGCGCTATGCCATCGACACCTTCATGGATACCGTAACCGCAATCGACATTGTCGACATTAATGCGGGCAGCCATGGCAAATACTTTGCTACGAACTTCGATCCTGAAATCAACTTCCGCGAGTTCACTGGCACAGTCTATTCGTGGCAATCGGGCGCATGGCAGGAAAACCAGATGTTCGAGGTCGGCCGCGACTGGGACCTGCCCGTCGTCGGAACGCAGCGCGCCTATCTGTCAGGCCATGACGAGGTGCATTCCCTGTCAGCCAACTACCCGGACGCCGACGTGCGGTTCTGGATGGGCTTTGGCGAGCATTACATCAACGTCTTCACCGTGCTGAAAAACCTTGGCCTGCTGTCCGAACAGCCCGTCTCCACCGCCGAAGGGCTAGCGGTCGTGCCGCTAAAGGTCGTCAAGGCGTGCCTGCCCGACCCCGCGTCCCTCGCACCGAACTATACCGGCAAGACGTGCATCGGTGACTTCGTCAAAGGTACTAAGGACGGCCAACCGGTCGAGGTGTTCGTCTACAACGTCGCCGACCATGCCGAAGCCTACGCAGAGGTCGGATCGCAGGGCATTTCATATACCGCAGGCGTGCCCCCTGTGGCCGCCGCCCTGTTGGTGGCGGACGGGACATGGGACGCCGGCGCGATGAAAAACATCGAAGAACTGTCCCCTGCCCCTTTTCTGACCCAGCTCGGCCGCCTCGGCCTGCCGACCCGTGTTAAAGACGCTGGCGGCGACCGGCCCTGGAACGCCTAAACAACAAAAGGGGCGTCGCCGCCCCTTTCCACCTTCTTCCGGTCAAAAATACCTTGGGGGGTAGGGGGCAAAGCCCCCGAGCGATCCCGCCAGATCAGTCGCCAAGATCAGCAAAGATGTTGCCGTCGTCCAGAAAGTCGTAACGCTTCTCGTCAACTTCGCCCTTGTTGATGTCGTGCACCTCGACCCGGCCATCGCCGTAACCGGTAATAACGATGTCGCAGATATCAATGAACAGACCGTTTTCCACGACGCCGGGGATCTGGTTCAGAACAAGGCTCAGCTGGCGGGCGTTGCCGATGCGGTTTAGGTGCAGATCAAGAATATGGTTGCCTTCGTCAGTGATGAACGGTGTCTGCCCGTTCATGCGCAGGCTGGTCGTTGCGCCCATCACATCCATGCCGACCAGCGCCTCTTCTACCAGCACCTTAGAGGTCTGCCAGCCAAAGGGGATCACCTCGATCGGCAGCGGGAAAGCCCCCAGCGTTTCCACCTTTTTAGACGCATCGGCGATGACGATCATCTGATCGCTGGCCGTCGCCACGATCTTTTCCTGCAGCAAGGCACCACCGCCGCCTTTGATCAGGTTCAACGCGCCATCATATTCGTCCGCGCCGTCGATTGTCATATCCAGCCAGCGGGCCTCGTCCAGTGAAATCACCTGGATCCCGACATCGCGGGCAAGTTGCGCCGTGCGTGTGGATGTCGGTACGCCTTTGATTTTCAAGCCCTCGTCGCGCACCAGCTCGCCTAGGCAGCGCACCAGCCAAGCGGCGGTGGACCCGGTGCCCAGACCCAGCTTCATGCCAGATTCG
>CAWUXN010000167.1:0-7532 GCA_963926415.1 uncultured Loktanella sp. | reverse complement strand
TTCAGGTTGGCGCGGTCTTTCTTCGGCAGGGTGCCGGCAGCTTCCAGCATACGAGCGACGCGGTCAGTCGGGGTCGCGCCTTGATCCAGCCAGTACTGCACGCGCTCCATGTCCATCTTGACGCGGTTCTCGTCATCCTTGGACAGCATCGGTGCATATGTGCCCAGCTTTTCCTTGAAACGGCCATCGCGCGGCATACGGCTGTCAGCAGCAACGATCGAGTAATAAGGGCGCTTCTTGGAGCCGCCGCGGGCGAGACGAATTTTCATAGCCATGGTGTATTTCCTTACGTTTGGCAGAAGTGACAGCGGGTGCCGTCAGGATTGGTGTTGTTCGTGGTGGTGGATGACTTCCTGAATGATGAAGTTCAGGAATTTCTTGGCGAATTCAGGGTCCAAATCGGCCTGATCCGCAAGATCGGTAAGGCGAGCGATTTGTGTCGCCTCGCGTGTCGGGTCCGAGGGGGGCAAGGCATGTTCCGCCTTCAGCCGGCCCACTGCCTGTGTATGTTTGAACCGCTCCCCGAGCGTATAGACAAGGATCGCGTCCAGCCGGTCGATGCTGGCGCGGTGGTCCTTCAGGACGTCGGCTGCGCGGTTCGTGTCGTTGGTCAAAGCTCGTACTCCGGTCGAGCATAACGCCAGATTTCGCAGCCGTCGTGCATGGCACCAGCGTCCTTTTCGGCGCCCAGACGTTTGGCAAGTGCAATGGCGCGTGCGTTGTCGGGGTCGATGTAGCTGACGAGTGTCTCAAAGCTCAGCGCGTTCCAAGCGTTGTTGCGCGCCTTTTCAGATGCTTCAAAGGCATAGCCTTCGCCCTCGGCTTCTTCGCTGAACAAAAAGCCCAGCTCTGGCTCTGGATCTCCTGTTTCATGGCCCAGCAACACGAAGCCCAGAACGCGCTTGTCGTCCTGATGTTCGACCGTCCACAAGCCGCAGCCGCGCAGGATCCAGCTGGCGGTCAACTGAATGAAATCATCCCAGGCACCTTCGCGCGTCAGCGGGCCAGAAACATAGCGACCCCGGTCAGACGTCACCAGTTCGGCAAAGACGTTGAAGTCTTCCATGTATGGGCCCCGCAGGATGCAGCGATCGGACGCGATTCGCGGCAGTGACTGCGCGATACGCTCGACTGCGACGGCGGCCTGTCCGGCGGGGGGCTGTTCCCAGGGTTGGAGTGTCATGGCAAGTCCTTGGATGATATGGCGCTAAATGCCGGGTTGCGGGGCGGGGTGGCGCCATGCGGAGCTGTCCGGGTGACTGGCGGGCATGGGGGCATGGGGGTCGCGGACTGCGCCTAATTTCTCTGCCAGCCCAATGGACCGTGTGTTGTCCGGATGGATATAACTGACGGCGGTGGTCCATCCCAGAACCTCAAAGGCATGGGTGACGCTGGCGCGTGCTGCCTCTGAGGCGATGCCAGTGCCCTCGGTGGCGGGATCAAAGATCATCCAGCCAATTTCGGATTCGGGCCAGTCTGGCGGGGTCCAGGGACCGACCAGACCAATGGCCGTATCGTCGCCGCTCCGATTCACGACCCACATTCCGTAGCCGAAGATATCCCAGTGCCCGAGTTCGGCCGCAAAGCTGCGCCAGATGCTGCCGATGTTGCCCTGCTGGTGGAAAAAGGCGGCGCGGTCAGACTGCATGAAATCGCGAAACGCCGGCCAGTCGCCAGCAGCAGGCTGACGCAGGATCAGACGGGCTGTTTGCAGGTTGGTCTGGGGCCCGGTCATCGTTTACTTCTTCTTCCCAAAGCCAGAAAGGCCGGCGGGCAGCTTCATGCCGCCGCCGCCAAGGCCGGGCAGGCCGCCGGCTGGCATCTTGCCTTGCAGGGTTTTGGCCGCCTCTTGCATCGCCGCAGGGTCGTTCATGTCGGGCATGCCGCCCTTGCCCATCATCTGTTTCATGGCTTGCTTAAGCATGCCGCCTTTGCCCATTTTCTTCATCATGTCAGCCATCTGGCGATGCTGTTTGACCAGCTTGTTCAATTCCGACACTTCCAGACCCGCACCCTTGGCAATCCGCTTTTTGCGGCTGGCGGCCATCAGGTCGGGGTTGGCACGTTCCTGCTTAGTCATGGAGTTGATCAGTGCGATCTGGCGGCGCAGGATGCTGTCATCCATGCCTGCGGCGTCCATCTGCTTGGACATTTTCCCCATGCCGGGCAGCATGCCCATCATGCCTTCCATACCGCCCATCTTGAGCATCTGGTCCAGCTGCATCTTAAGGTCGTTCATGTTGAAGCGGCCCTTCTGGAACCGCTTCATCATCCGTTCGGCTTGTTCAGCCTCGATGGTCTGCTGAGCCTTCTCGACCAGGGCAACGATGTCGCCCATGCCAAGGATGCGGCCCGCGATGCGCGACGGCTCGAAGGTTTCGATCGCGTCCATCTTTTCGCCAAGGCCGACAAAGCGGATCGGCTTGCCGGTGATCGCGCGCATGGACAAGGCTGCGCCGCCGCGACCGTCGCCGTCCATCCGGGTCAGCACGACGCCAGTGACGCCGATCTTGTCGTCGAATTCTTGCGCGACGTTCACTGCGTCCTGGCCGGTCAGACCGTCGACGACCAGCAGCGTCTCGCGCGGGTTGGCGATGTCACGGACAGCGGCTGCCTGCGCGATCAGTTCGGCGTCTATGTGCAGACGGCCCGCGGTATCGAGCATGTAGACGTCGTAGCCACCAAGGCTTGCAGCAGTCTTGGCGCGTTTCGCGATCTGGACAGGGGTTTCACCCTTGACGATCGGCAGAGTGTCGACTCCGATCTGCACGCCGAGGATCGCAAGCTGTTCCATCGCGGCAGGGCGGTTGGTGTCGAGAGAGGCCATCAACACGCGCTTGCCTTCACGCTCTTTCAAGCGCTTGGCTAGTTTAGCGGTCGTCGTCGTCTTGCCCGAGCCTTGCAGGCCAACCATCAGGATAGGGGCGGGCGGGTTGTCAATTTTCAGCGCACCGGGATCGGTGTCGCCCGTCAGCACGCGTTCTAGTTCGTCATGGACGATTTTGACGACCTGCTGGCCGGGACTGATGGATTTGGTGACGGCTTGGCCGGTTGCCTTTTTCTGCACGGCGGCGACGAAGTCGCGGGCAACGGAAAGCGAAACGTCAGCCTCTAGCAGGGCGACGCGGACCTCGCGCAGGGCGGTTTTGACGTCGTCGTCAGACAGCGCACCCTGCTTGGTGAGCTTGTCAAAGACGCCTGACAGGCGGTCTGATAGGTTCTCGAACATCGGCGCGGGCCCCGTTTCGTTACATCCAGACCCCAATATAGGGCCGGATGGGTCAATGCAGTAACGCCCCCGTGGGCGCAACGCGCTGACGAGGGGCGATCCTTTGACAAGCAAAGGACCGGAAGGCTTTGCTTCCGGGTATTGGACGACATTTAGAAGCTGTGCGGCCCTGAGTCAAGCCGCGCGGGCCTAGGTGGGGTCAAGATGCATGGGCTGTGGCTGATACTACGTGACGGGCCAAGAACTGTCCGATCTCTGCAACGCTGGCGTCTGCCTCCGGCGTGCTGCCAACGCCCATGTGCCAGACATGGGGCAGACCGGTCTGGGTGTGGAATGTCACCGCGACGCCCTGCGCGCGCAAACGCTCTGCCATCAGACGTGCGTCGTCAAACAGCACCTCTGTCGTGTCGGCGTGGATCAGGACAGGCGGGGATCCGGTGAAATCCCCCAGTATGGGCGAGGCATCGGGCTGCGCCGGGTCCGCGCCAGCCAGATAAGCTGCCACTCCCCGTGTGCCCCAGCGGGTCGACACAAACGGATCGCTGCGCCGATTGACGGTCAGCGTGGGATTGTTCAGGCGCAGATCGGTCACGGGGGACATGACCGCGACTGCGGCTGGCAGCGTCAGACCCTTGGCTATGATGCGCTGCAATAGCGCCAGCGCGATATTGCCACCAGCGCTGTCCCCGGTCAATGTCAGTGGTCCGCACTGAGGATCGGCGGAAAGGGCGCGCCAAGCTGCCTCGGCGTCATCCAGCGCGGCGGGGAATGGATGTTCGGGGGCCATGCGGTAGTTCAGGAACACGGCTCGCATGCCCGCCGCCTGACCAATGGCCGCGACAAGATGGCGATAGCCGCGCAGGTTGCCCATGACGAAGGCACCGCCGTGAATATAGAGGAGCGTGCCGTCGTCGTGCCCTTGCCCGGTATCGCATTGGGTGCAGTTGCGCTGACCCAAACGAACAGGAGTCATCGCCAGTCCCGCAGGTGTGCGTGTGCTGATGATGGCATTCAGCGTGAACAGCCGCCGCAAGATTTTGGGACTGCCCACGGCGGCCAGTAGCGGCTTTTGCATCAATCGTGCGTTCAATGTGGCAAGGCGCTGTGAAAGCGAATGCATAGCACAATGTTTGCGACCCCGGGCGCGCAGTCAAGGTTGAAGCCCGCCGTCACACAGATTCATCATTGCAATTTCAAACAGAATTGCCGAACGCTTGCGCGCACGGTTCATTACTGCACACAGGATATCATGGATAGTTGGGACGAAATCCGCACCGCATTTCAGGTCGCGCGCGCTGGCACCGTCAGTGGTGCCGCAGATGTGCTGGGCGTTCACCATGCCACAGTGATCCGGCACATTGATGCGCTTGAGGGGCGTCTGGGCGTGAAGCTGTTCCAGCGCCACGCGCGCGGGTACACGCCGACAGAGGCGGGCGTCGATTTGCTGCGGGTCGCGCAGGCCACTGATGAACAGTTCACTCAACTCGCGGGGCGTATCAAGGGCCTTGGAGACGGCGTGCGGGGCGAATTGGTTATCACATCGCTGGCGTCGCTAAGCCCGGTGTTGATCCCGATCCTGACGGACTTTCAGCATGATTACCCTGAAATTCGGCTGCAGTTCTTGACGGATGAACGCGTGTTTCGTTTGGAATACGGCGAGGCGCATGTCGCGATCCGAGCGGGCAGCCAACCGTCAGAGCCGGACAACGTTGTGCAAATGCTGGTCACGCAAAGCATGGCTCTGGTGGCGTCTGACAGTTATATTGCGCGCTTCGGGATGCCGACGGACGAAGATGATCTGAAAAACCACTTCTTTGTGTCCCACGTTGAAGAGCCGCATCGCGCTCCGTTCTTTCGCTGGCTGCACGAAAAAGTCGGGCCGTCCCGGATGGTACTGCGCGCGACCGACATGCGCGTCATGACTGATGCCATTGTCAGTGGGGCAGGGATCGGGTTTATCTCGGAACTTGAACTACCGCTGTATCCAAGCCTGAAACGGGTGATCCCGTCGCCGGCAGAGTGGACCGTGCGGCTGTGGCTGGTGACCCATGTCGACCTGCATCGCAGTGTCAAAGTGCAGACCTTCCTAAGTCACCTTAAGGCACGCGCCGCCGAGTTTGAAATCTGATGCGGCCAGCGATGGGCGGACATCTGGCCATGCTGGCGTTTTCGGCGCTTGTCGCGGGTTCCTTCGCACTTGGGGCGCGCGCGGCGAATGACATCGACCCGCTTGTGATGACTGCCGCGCGGTTCTGGATCGCCGCTGCGGTGCTGGCCGGGCTGGCGTTTTCTTTTGGCACTTGGGACAACCGCGTTCTGCGCGCGCCTTGGCGCTTTGTGCTGCTGTCTGGAATCATCTCTGCCTATTTCGTGTCGATGTTCGAAGGATTGAAGACAGCACCGCCGATCAGCACCTCGGCGGTATTCACTTTGACCCCGATCATCGCTGCAGGATTTGGCTGGTTGTTGCTGCGCCAGCGCCTGACGGGCCGGATGGTGATCGCGCTGACCATTGGTGGGTTCGGTGCGCTTTGGGTGATCTTTCGTGCCGACCTTCAGGCGGCCCTCGCCTTTGATGTCGGACGAGGAGAGGTCATCTTTTTCTGGGGCTGCGTGGCCCACGCTCTTTATACGCCGCTGATAGCGAAGCTGAAGCGCGGCGAGCATACGTTGTCCTTTGCCTGCATGACGTTGCTGGGCGGCGCCATTTTGACCAGCATCTATGGCGCGCGGGAAATTATAGCGACGGATTGGATGCACCTGCCGGGGATTGTCTGGATCACCTTGATGTATGTCGCGCTGTTTGCATCGGCGTCCAGCTTTGTTTTGTTGCAGTTCGCGGCGACGAGGCTGCCAAGCGCCAAGGTTATGGCCTATACTTATCTGACGCCGACATGGGTTATCTGCTGGCAACTGGCGCTGGGCGCGCCGCCGCCGCGGCAACTGATCTTGGTCGGTATCGCCTTAACCATTTTGGCGCTAATCCTGCTGTTGCGGGACGATGATGCGCCAAAAGCTGCCGTCGCACCCAGCTGATCGGCCAAAACCTGCCTGATGCGGTGCAAGTTGAGGGTGATTGGCTACTCGCAATGTAGCCCTATGTTACGCTACGCATTCGATCCTTACGCAATGTAAAGGAGGATGCGTCATGGAAAGCGAACACAATCTGATCGACTCCAGCCGGGTCAATGGTGCCTATGTTTACGGGTCTGACCGCAAACAGATCGGCCATATCGACCACCTGATGATCGACAAGTTGTCGGGCAATGTGGCCTATGCCGTGATGAATTTTGGCGGCTTTCTGGGCATGGGCGAAGAGCATCACCCACTGCCGTGGAAATCGCTGCACTATGATACGTCGCTCGGCGGCTATGTCACCGATCTGACAAAGGATCAGCTAACAGGCGCGCCCGAACGGGCCAGCGACTGGCAGGGCGACCGCGACTATGAGACGCGGCTACACGATTATTACGGGCGGGCACCTTACTGGTTGTAATGGTCCGGCGCGGGGCGGATCAACCGATCTGCCCGCGCACACCACCCGTTTGACCGCGATCCAGCAGGATGTGGTCAAGGATCACGCAAGCCATCATCGCCTCGCCCACAGGGACGGCGCGGATGCCCACACAGGGGTCGTGGCGGCCTTTGGTAATGACTTCAATCGGTTGTCCATCCATCGTGATCGACTTGCGCGGCGACAAAATCGACGACGTCGGCTTTACCGCAAATCGGACAACAACGTCCTGCCCAGTGCTGATCCCGCCAAGGATGCCGCCCGCGTGGTTTGACGAATAAACGGGCTGCCCATCGTTCCCCATGAAAATCTCGTCCGCATTGTCACGCCCGGTCAGGGCGGCGGCGGCCATGCCTTCGCCAATCTCGACGCCTTTGACGGCATTGATGCTCATCATTGCGGCGGCAATGTCGGTGTCCAGCTTGGCATAAACCGGCGCGCCGATGCCTGCAGGCACGCCGCGGGCGACAACCTCGATGATTGCGCCGACAGAGTTGTGGTCGTCCTTGCGCAGCCACGTCAGGTATTCTTCCCATTCGCCAGCTGCTTGCGCGTCGGGGCACCAGAAGTCATTCTGGCTGATCTGGTCCCAGTCGAACCGGGCGCGGTCGATCTTTTTCTCTCCCATCTGCACCATGTAGCCGGTGATCTGCACGCCAGGCACGATGGCGGTAATTGCCTCGCGCGCGACGCCGCCGGCAGCAACCCGTGCCGCAGTTTCGCGCGCAGACGACCGACCGCCGCCGCGCGGATCGCGGAGCCCGTATTTCTGGTGATAGGTGATATCGG
>CAWUXN010000166.1:0-5182 GCA_963926415.1 uncultured Loktanella sp. | reverse complement strand
GGCAGGCCGTGACAATCCCAGCCAGGGATATAGCGCGCGTCGCTGCCCATCATCTGCTGGCTGCGCACGATCATGTCCTTGATCGTCTTGTTCAGCGCGTGCCCGATGTGCAGGTGGCCGTTCGCATAAGGCGGGCCGTCGTGCAGCGTAAAGGGCGTGCGCCCTTCCTTGCCGCGTAGGGTGTCATAAACGCCGATCTGCTCCCAACGGGCCAGCCATTCTGGCTCGCGCTTGGGCAAGCCTGCGCGCATCGGAAAGTCCGTGCGCGGCAGGTTCAAGGTGCTTTTGTAATCCACGGTCGTATCGGGGGTGTCGGCGCACATGAAAAGGCGTCCTTTGATCTGGAAATTGGCAGGAAAGAGGGGGCGGCGCAGCACGCCTTGACCCGGCGGCGCTGGCGATCAGCGCGCCGGGGACATAATTCGTATCAGGACCCACATATTCATGCTGACATTATAGGCAGCGCGGCGCTTGGGGTAAAGACGGCGCAGTAAATGGTCGCCCGCCATTATCTTGCTTAAAATACTCCCGCCGGAGGCACCCAGCCCTACTGGCAATAGCTACCACTGCGATAACGCGCGGTGTCGACATGAAAATGGTCGCGGTGCGCCGCGTTGGCCCCAGGTCCAAGCACCGTGCCAAAGGGCCCGCAAGCCGCCTGCCACATGGATTTCAGCTGCTGGCCCGCGCCGCGTTTGTTCCAGTCAGTCAGAACCGTCAGCTCTGTGCCGTTTTTCAGTTGGATGCCGCCAATATCCACCGCGCGCCCTCGTGAGTGTTCGGACAGTTTTTTGTTCGTCGTACTACCGCCGACACGATTGCGGCAGGTGTAGTGCCCCACCACGCGCAGCGATGCGACGCCGCCGCCGGTATTGCCCACCACCGGGATGATGCCGTCCGTGACCCAGCGGCGCAACGCCTTGGCCGTGTTGCAGTCAATCGTCGGCTGGGTCGTCAGACGCACACCGGCTACGGATTTCACCCGCACCGCACCTGTGACACCGCAGCCGCCAGGGCCGTCGATATCTGAAATCTCTTCGCCCTGAATGGCCGGATCGCCACAAATCTGGCCGCGAGCCAATTCCAACTGCTGGCGCACCACACCGTGCGTGATCACTGCCGGGCGCACAGCGGGCCGGCCCGTCATGCGGGGGGCAAGCGCGGGTGCACGGGCCTTGGCGGTGACCTGAGTTGCAGCTTCGGTCTGCACGGCGATACTGCCCCTGGGTCGCAGAACGGGGCGAAAGGCGGGGATTTCATGTTCCGGCACGTAGCCGTCTTCGGACACGCCGTGCGTGGGTCGCAGCGACGGGCGCAGCGTGTTGACAAGCGGCTCTGCCACAGCAGAAGTGTCTGCCAGAAGCAGCAAGGCGATCACGCAGGCCCGCATCAGCGCTTGGCCGGCGTGCGCCCGAAATCGGGTGCGTCTGTATCCTGTCCGGCGTCGATGATGCCACGCCGAATCGCCCGGGTGCGCGTGAAATAGTCGTGCAGATGCGCGCCATCACCGGTACGAATTGCGCGCTGCAAGGAAAACAGCTCTTCGGTGAAACGACCCAGAATTTCCAGCGTCGCTTCTTTGTTCGTCAAAAAGACATCGCGCCACATGGTCGGATCAGAGGCCGCAATTCGGGTGAAGTCCCTAAAACCGGCGGCGGAATACTTGATGACTTCGCTATCGGTGACGCGGCTTAAATCATCGGCCACGCCAACCATGGTATAGGCGATCAGGTGCGGCGTGTGGCTGGTGACGGCAAGGACAAGATCATGATGCTCTGCGTCCATCTCGTCGGTGTTGGCACCTATTCCCTGCCAAAGCTTTTCAAGCCGCTCGACCGCCGCACGATCAGAGCCTTCGGTCGGCACAATGATGCACCAGCGGTTATCGAACAGCGTGGCAAAGCCCGCGCGGGGGCCGGAATGTTCGGTGCCCGCCAGCGGGTGCGCAGGGACGAAATGCACGCCTTCGGGCACGAAAGGTGTCACCGCCTCGATCACCGCCTTTTTCACAGAGCCGACATCCGACAGCGTCGCCCCCGGTTTCAGCAACGGCCCGATATCCGCCATAACGGCGGCCATCGCCCCAACCGGCACGCAAAGCACTACAAGGTCGGCACCCTGAACTGCTTCTGCCGCACTTTCGCATACCTCGCAAAGGTCCAACTCGCGGGCGATGTCGCGGGTTTCCTGACTGCGAGCGTAGCCGGTGATCGTGCCCGCTAGGCCGCCGCGCTTCATCGCCAGCGCCATAGAGGATGCGATCAAGCCAAGCCCGATCAGCGCGACCTTATTGTAAATGACGCTCATCTTGCGCCCTTGAATTGGCCAATGGCGTGCACAACGCGGCGGCAGGCGGACTCGTCGCCAACCGTGATGCGCAGGCAATGGGGAAAGCCATAGCTTTTGGGGTGCCGCACAATGATGCCTTGGCTAAGCAAATGCGCGTTGCAGGCCAGCGCCTCTTCTTCTGAGGTAAAACGCGCCAGAATGAAGTTCGCGGTGGATGTATCCGACGGCACGCCCATTTCGGCCAGCGAGGTCGAGAGCCAATCGCGCCAGCGGGCGTTTTCCACACGGCACTTTTCAGTGTAATCCGCGTCGCGCACCGCCGCCTCTGCCGCAGCCAATGCGCCGCCAGACAGGTTGAACGGGCCGCGAATGCGGTTTAACACATCGATGACGGCCTGTGGGCCATAGCCCCAGCCGATCCGCAAGCCACCGAGACCGTAGATCTTGGAAAAGGTGCGCGTCATGAAGACGTTGTCGCGGGATTCCACCAATGCGCGGCCGCCGTCATAGCCCTCGGCAAACTCCGCATAAGCGCCGTCGAGCACAAGCATGGCTTTCTCGGGCAGACCCTCGGCCAGTCGCGCGACCTCTGCCTGGCCAATCATCGTGGCGGTCGGGTTGGCGGGGTTCGCGATATAGACCAGCCGCGTGCGTTCATTGCAGGCGGCCAGAATGGCGTCGACGTCTATGACCCGCTCCCGCTCGGCAACCACGACAGGGGTCGCGCCAGAGGCAAGTGCCACGATGCGGTAGATCGCAAAGCCATGCTCGGTATAAATGACCTCGTCACCCTCGTCCGCATAGGCCTGCGCCAAAAGGTGCAGGATTTCGTCAGAGCCAACGCCGCAGATCACGCGGGCCGGATCGACGTGCCAGACGTCCGCAATGGCCTGCCGCAGGGCAGCGTGATCGGTGACGGGATAGCGGTGCAGATCGTGGACCGCGCGCTGATAGGCATCCTTGGCCTTGGGTGACGGGCCAAAGGGATTTTCGTTCGAGGACAGCTTCAGAACGTTGGATATGCCGTCCACATGGCTCACCCCACCCTGATAAAGAGCGATATCCATGATGCCGGGGCGAGGCGTGATCGTCATCGGTCAATTTTCCATATCCGGGGCGCTTGGCGGTGTTCTAGCGATCCCGCCGCCGTCTGACCAGTGACAAGCTGACGCGCGTGGGATGGCGGGCGGGGCGTCTTGGCCCGAATGGGCAAACAGCGCCGGACGGCGTCAGGTCGCCAGCACGTTGCGGAACTGCCAGGGATCGCTTTCGTCGATGTCTTCGGGGAACTGGGCCCAGCGGTCGGCCAGCGGCATCCAGTCAGTATAATGCACCTCGACCGGGCTCAGATAGCGGCGCTGCATCTGCAGACAGCACCCATGATCCATCTCGACCGCCTCGACGATTGCAGCAGCAGGATTTTCCAGCGCCCAGACCATCTCCGCAAAGCCGGCAGAGGTCAGCTGCAACCCCGTCGTGTTCTGGTAAGGAGCCAGCCCTCCGCGCCTCCGCGTTCGACAGGCGCGAGCCGTACCACAACTCATTGCGCGCGTGCCCGTAGATCAGAACGCCCAGTTCGTCCACGCCTTCGACAATCTCCTCGACGCCCAGAATTTCTGTGGACAACCTGCTGGCGGCCAGAGCCAAACATTTTGTACAGACTGAGCACCGCATCATCGCAGGGGTGGTAGGCGTAGCGGCAGTTCAGGCGATACGCGGGCGCGGCGGCATCACCGACAGTGTAATAGTCTGGAATGCTGATCGCTTCGTTACGCGTGACCAGATAGCCAAGCTGCGGCCCCGGCGTCGGGCACCATGTATTCAACCGCGTGATTGCGCCGAGCCGATCCAGCCAGATCGCAACCTGGCAGCCCTTGGTATAACGGTGGCCGTTGTCGGGAAACCACGTTTCATGCGTGCCTCAGCCCAGCTCTGCGGGCTGAAACCCCTGCGATATGAAACCCTCGACGCTCCAGGTATTCACGAAGGTGCCGCGCGGGCGAGGCAGGCGGCGGGCTTGCGTGTCACGCCCTGTGATATGCACGCCCTTGACGCCAAGGGACTGCATCTGCGTGGCCCGACCTGACCGGTTCTGCGACACAGGATCGTCGCGCCCCAAATCGCTGATAAGCGTCATCAATCTTCTTTAACGAACCAGGACACCATGCCGGGGTTCGCGCCGCAGCACGACACCGCTGTCGGCCCGCCCGAGTGGGCGGTCGCATGGTCGCGCACTTGCTGGCGCAGCGCATAATTGGTCAGATCCGCATTGTCAGGCGTTTCAAAGTAGAAACCCTTCCTCGGCTCGACCACCGTATCGATGTAAAGCGCGCCAAGTTCGCGGCAGAGTTTCATCAGATCAAGGCTTCCGGTGTCCACCGACAGGTTCACACAGAACCCGCCCTGCCCCAGCAGATTCGACAGCACCTCGCGGCAGTTTTCCGGTGTCAGGGCAAGCTGCAGGTGGCGATGGCCATGCTGGTCCAAAAAGGTATGGGTGGCCAGATCGGGGTCGATGACCACCTGTTTGCAGGCATCGTATCCGAAGTGCCGCTCAATCAGGGGCAAGGTACCTTTGCCGATTGACCCAAAGCCAATGATGATCACGGCCCCTTCGATGCGCCCGTAAACCGGATGTGTCATTCTGCACCCCCTTTTTGTTCGCGTCCGACCTGTCTAGCCTCTGCCTCGTGGCAACAGCTAGACGGACGGAAGGACGCGACATGGACATCGCAGGCAAGATCGTGGTGGTGACAGGGGCTGCGGGGGGCATCGGGCGGGCGCTGGCGCAGGCCTTTGCAGCGGCAGGCGCGGCCCATGTTGTCTGCGCCGATCTGGACGGTGACGGCGCGCGCGGCGTGGCTGCAGAAATTGGCGGCACCGGGGTTCAAGT
>CAWUXN010000165.1:0-4080 GCA_963926415.1 uncultured Loktanella sp. | reverse complement strand
GCCATGTGGATTGGCCGGCTCGAGATTATGGTCGTGCTCGTCATCATGACGCGGCGGTTCTGGCGGGAATAGTCCCGTCCGGCAGGCGTGACGACCCGCCGCATTTGCGATCAGGTGGCCCGCAATCGCCTATTCAGGCGCTGCGACAGCCTTCCATTCCGGCAGGGGATAACGCAAGTCGTAGGCCCAGTTGAACGCAAACGCGTAAATCATGTAGAACAGGGCAAAGGACACATCCATCAAGAAGGCCTGCCAAAGCGTGATGCCAAGATACCATGCGATGAATGGCATGAGGACAAACAACAAACCGGCTTCAAAAAGGAAGGCGTGAAAAACGCGCATAAGGCCTGTTTTTGCAGTGTTGCCGGTGAAGCGCTTCAAGCTCAGATCGAAGAGAAAGTTGTAGCCCAAGTTCCAGAACGTCGCAATCGTCGTGCTGACGATGGAGACGATTCCGATATCATGTATCGGCACATGAAATACCACTGATCCCAATGGAACAACCAAGATCAGGGCGATGATTTCAAAACTGATAGCATGACGAATACGATCGGGTAGAGAGCGCATGGCAACCTCAAGACTGGTGCTGGGTCGTCCCGGCTATGATCTGTTTTAAGAGGTCGTCCTCACAGTTCGTAGATGACGTTTGCCGCACGCACTTTCAAGGACATCGTTGCGCCTACCAGCAGCTGACCAGCACCGTGTTTTCAGCAGCGCGCAGGGTCAGTGTTTCTGGCGGCATAAAGGCCAGCGTGTCCGTCGTTTCGGTCGTGATTCCGGCAGCCGACAGCGCGCCCACGATACGGTCCGCGTCCAGAATAAATCTGACGTCAGGGGGCAGCATCTGACCGTTTTGCGCCGCCTTGGGCAGCAGCATACCCAGCACCGCGCCGCCATTGTCAAAGACCGGACCGCCGGCGTCGCCGTCACGGGCGGTCAGGGTCAGGCGCTTCAGTTGCTCTTCGCCGTTCAGGCCGCGAATGTCGGCCAAGCGGCCAAAGGTAAGGGTCGGCGTCACCAGCAAGCCGCCATAGGGATAGCCTGCGACTGCGATCTCTGTTTGCAAACGGGGCACTTGCGTCTGGAACGCCGCAATGGAAAGGGGCGATAGTGTTTCGTCCGGGGTCAACACGGCAATGCCAAGGTCCGCATCGATCAGCGTGACCTTTGCCGGGTGGCTGCCGTCGATGCTGATTTCATTGCAAGATTCCACGGCGGTCGCATCGGTCAGCACGCGGCCCTGCATGTCGATATAGAACCCGGTGCGTGACACCTTGGGTTTGCGGATCTGCAGGCCAGCGACCAGATCGATCGCCTGATCTTCGTCCAAGCGAGCGATAGCTGGGTCTAGCACGCCGTCGATGGTCGCAAAGCTGGCCTGCATTTCCCCCCGGATCCGGTTGAAGCGGGGACTGTCCCCGGCGGGCCAGACAAGGGCAAACCCCTTGATTTGATCGTTTTCCAGACGCGCGGTCACATAGGACTGCACCTTGGCGTTCTGGCCTGCTATCTCAAAGCTCGCATCCTTGCGGCTGCGTGCGCCTTCGGGCGGGAAAATGGTTAGGGTCTGCAAAATTTCATATAGGCCGAACAGACGGTTCTGGCCGCCACTCTGGCTGATCAACAGCACCTGCGCGGAAATGTCGCCCTTGGGACCAAAGCGGGCAAAGGGCGGCTCGTATTCGGTAAAGCTGACGACGCCGGTGGGGATCAGCACCTCGACGCCCGCAGCGGTATCACGGACCAGTTGCAGGTTCATGCCGTCCAGCAACGCGTTATAGCCGTCAGTCAGCTGCGCGCGTTGCGCGGTGGTCAGCACGCCGGTCGGGGTGAAGCCCTGTGCCAGCTGCCACGCTTCCATTGCGCCGCGGGTGCCGCGGCCAAAGGCACCGTCGACCTTGGCGTCATAGAAGCCGGCCCAGCCAAGAGCGGTCTGCAACAGCTCTTTCTTGTCCTGCGTCAGCGCCTGTTCAGACACGCGGGCATCTTGCAGGGACTCCTCTGGCTCTGCGGCGGGCGAGGTTGGTTCTGGCACCGCCGTGGCGGCATCAGTCGCCTGTGGCGTGGCCTCTACCTCGGGCTCTTCAAAATGCGCTGTCGCTTGCTCTGCTACTGGGGCAGGGGTGCCGCCGGCGGCGGGCCAGAACTGCGCGCCATATCGCTCGCCATCCGTCAGGAACGCATCGCCGGGGGCCAGCCCTTCGCTGCGCAGATCGGTCAGGGCGTCAGTCGCCGCCGTACGGTTGGCAAAGGGGCCCATCACGATTGCATACCAGGTGCGCCCTACCGAATAGCCTGCGACATTTTCGGCCCGCCCGGCATAAACGCGCACCCGTGTTTCGGCTGCGGTCTGCGTGGGCTGCGCTTCAAGTTGAATATATGTGCCCTGAGGAGCCTGCGCTGCGACGCCAAAGCTAGTTACGCTAAAGGCCGCGGCTGCAATCCAGATTGCGAATGGTTTCATCTGTTTACAGTCCTTCATAAAATCGCACACATTTATAGGAGGCGCTGTTACCAGCTACACCCACATGTGCAGCACAAATCGGCGTGTTCGTGCCTAAATTTAAGGGCTGTGGTACGATTGACCCTTTGCCCTGCGCGGCATATGCAACACCGACTTTGCAAAGAGGGCGAGATGTCAGGCCAACCGCGCAGTTTTCAAGAGATCATCCTGCGGCTTCAGTCCTACTGGGCCGCACAAGGCTGCGCCATGCTGCAGCCCTATGACATGGAGGTTGGTGCCGGCACCTTCCATCCCGCCACGACACTGCGTGCTCTGGGGTCAAAGCCTTGGGCCGCCGCCTTTGTGCAGCCGTCGCGCCGTCCGACTGACGGGCGCTACGGCGAAAACCCGAACCGGTTGCAGCATTATTACCAGTATCAGGTCATTATAAAACCCAGCCCGCCAAACATGCAGGACCTGTACCTCGGCTCGCTCAAAGCCATCGGCATCGACGCATCGCTGCACGACGTCCGTTTTGTCGAGGACGACTGGGAATCCCCGACGCTGGGCGCTTGGGGGCTGGGCTGGGAAGTTTGGTGTGATGGCATGGAAGTGTCGCAGTTCACCTATTTCCAACAGGTAGGCGGCCACGATTGCAGCCCTGTGTCGGGCGAGTTGACTTACGGTCTAGAACGTCTGGCGATGTATGTGCTTGGCGTCGATCACGTTATGGACATGCCTTTCAACGACCCGGATGCACCGACGCCGCTGACATATGGCGACATCTTTCTGCAGACCGAACAGGAATATGCCCGCTGGAACTTTGACGTGGCCGACACCGACACGCTGCTGCAGCATTTCAAGGATGCAGAGGCCGAATGCGCCCGTATCCTGGCTACCGATGCAGTTGATCCCAAGACCGGCAAAACGATTCGCATGGCGCATCCGGCTTATGATCAGGCGATCAAGGCCAGCCATCTGTTCAACCTGCTTGACGCACGCGGCGTCATTTCCGTGACCGAGCGGCAGGCATACATCGGGCGGGTACGCAACTTGGCCAAGGCCTGCGCCGATGTCTTTGTGCAAACACCTGCAGGAGGGGCCGTCGCATGATCGCGAAAATCTGGATTACCTTCATTATGCTGTCAGCCCTTATTGCGGGCGTGGCCCTGTATTACTTTCAGGTCTATGCCTATTATGTCGAAATTTCGCCGCAGGACGCCAACGTCCAGATGGTGTCGCTGACAAGTGGCGAGGCAGAGCCGATTGCGTTCGACAACTTTCAGGCCATCGACAGCGACAGCAGCCCGCTGCGCTATCGCGCCTGTTATGAAATGCCCGCCAGCCTGGCGATGTTGACCGAAACCTACCAGATCGCTGAAGACGCCGAACCACGCGTCGCACCTGGCTGGTTCGACTGCTTCGACGCTGCCCAGATCGGGGCCGACCTGCAGGCCGGGATCGCCGTCGGCTTTGTTGGCCAGCGCGATGTGAAATATGGCATCGACCGCATCGTTGCCGTCTATCCTGAAGGCCGTGCCTATGCCTGGCACAAGATCAACGCCTGCGGCGAGGTCGTCTTTGACGGCAACCCCGCCCCCGAAGGCTGCCCACCCCCCCCGGAAAGCACTCGCTGA
>CAWUXN010000164.1:0-2843 GCA_963926415.1 uncultured Loktanella sp. | reverse complement strand
GCAGCACAAAGACGCTGACGGCCTTATGGCGCAGCCCCCTGATGTGGGCGTCCAGTTTTTCGACAGGCTGAAGCGTGCCGTCCACCCAAGCGGGAATCATAGTATTCATGGGCGATCTCCTACAGGGTGGTTCCGTATAGGTCGAATGGGCGCGGTTTTGAATATCAACATCGCGCTTTGGCCCGGCGGGGCGTGAATCGACACGTCGGGGCTGATTTCACCGGGTGCTTATATTGGTTTGCCGGTGCCTTTCAGACGGATCGACAGCGGCAAAGAAGCGTAGAAAAGGTGCGTTGATGGTGTGGATACCCCCGCTCAACGGCATCGCAATGTGCCAGAATGGTAACGTATCACCAAGCAAAGAGGAAAGTATCCACGCCATCAACAGAGCCGCGCTACGCTGTCTTAGACCAGTTTCTGAATGAACCAGGCGCTGCCGACGATAACGCCGCCCAGTGCCATCCATGCCAGCCTTGCCAGCCGGCGTTGCGGGCGGGGCGGCGGAGGTGGATTGTTCAGGCGGATCAGGGCTTCTTCGGCTAGGCGGGGCAGTTGCGGGCCGAATCGAGCCAGCACCAACGCCGTTTTGCGCAAATCGTTCAGCAGGGCGCGGGGGCCGATGCTTTTGCTGACGTAGTCGGTGACAATTGGTTGGGCGACCTGCCAGATGTTCATATGAGGATCCAGCGACCGAGCCACCCCTTCAACGACCACCATGGTGCGCTGCAAGTGGATCAGCTCTGTGCGCGTTTCCATTCCGAAGCGCTCTGTCACCTCGAACAGGTAGGATAGTAACCGCGCCATGGAAATGCGGCTAGCGTCCATCCCAAAGATAGGCTCCCCAACAGCGCGCAGGGCGCGGGCGAAGTCATCGACACTCATATGTGCGGGCACGTAACCGGCTTCAAAGTGCACCTCGGCAACGCGCTTATAATCGCGGCGAATAAAACCAAAGAGGATCTCGGCATAGACGCGGCGGGTGTACTCGTCGATCCGCCCCATAATCCCGAAGTCATACGCTATGACGGTGCCATCTGCGGCAACCTTCAGGTTACCCTGATGCATGTCACCATGAAAATAGCCGTCCCGCAGAGCGTGATTGAGGAAGAGCTGCAAAATGCGGGCGGCGAGCGCTGGTCGGTCGACTCCGGCCGCATCAAGCGCAGCATTGTCTCCCGCGCCGATCCCTTCAACCCAGTCCAGCGTCATAACGCGGCGGCCCGATAGGTGCCACCGGATCGAGGGTACCTGAAATTTCTCGTCCTTGACCGTGTTTGCTTTGAACTCGGCAGCGGCGGCGCTTTCCAAGCGCAAGTCCAGCTCGCCCATCACCACTCCTTCGAAGTGGGTGATGACCTCCATCGGGTGCAGGCGGCGCGACGCGGGTGACAGCACCTCGATCATGCGGGCGGCGAAATAAAATGCGTCGATGTCGCGGCCAAAGGCTCGCTCAATGCCGGGCCGTAGGATTTTGACCGCCACCGGCTCGCCAGATTCAATCAAATATGCTTTGTGCACCTGCGCCAGTGACGCCGCAGCGACAGGTTCGGAAAAGCTAGCAAACACTTCCTCGACCGAAACCCCAAGCTCGCGCCGCACTTCTGCCTTGGCCTCTTCGATGGAAAACGGCGGCAGTTTGTCCTGCAGTACGCGCAGTTGGACTGCGAGCTCATCGCCAACGACATCAGGCCGGGTGGAAAGGATCTGACCAAACTTGATATAGGCCGGACCTAGCGCCGTCAGAGCGCGGGGGGCTGGGGGCATAGTTAGATCGCCCTTGTATCCAAGCCATTGAAACGGAAATACAATACCGCGAACAACGCCGCGTAGTAGCGGGCCGGCGTCGAAGGCATCCATGATAACTTTCATCGCCCCGGTGCGTTCCAGCGTGGCACCGGTCCGGATCAAGCGGATGATATTGTGTGGGCCGCGCACCTAAAGTTTCCAGCCCGAATGCAGCGCGGCGACGCCCAGCGTCAGGTTCCGGTACTTTGCATTGTCGAAGCCGGCAGTCCGCACCATGCCAAGGAAGGTTTCCTGATCAGGAAAATTGCGGATCGATTCGACCAGATACTGATAGCTGTCGCGATCCCCGGCTATTAACTGCCCCATGCGCGGGATGACGTTGAACGAATATGTATCATAAGCCTTTTGCATCAACGGGTTCGGCAATTGGCTGAATACCAGCACCATCAACCGTCCGCCCGGTCGCAGCACGCGGTAAGCTTCATTCAGCGCCTCTTGCGGTCGGGTCACGTTCCGGATGCCAAAGCTGATCGTGTAGACGTCAAAGGTGTTGTCCGGGAAAGGCAGCGCCATGGCGTCGCCCACGACCCAGTCCAGACTGTCGTGCATGCTTTCGGCTTCTGCCCGCTTGCGGCCTTCGATCAGCATGGATTCGGTAATGTCGAGCACGGTCGAATGACCCGATCCCGCGCGTTTCAGGAACCGGAACGAAATATCGCCAGTCCCGCCCGCCACATCCAGCAGTCGTTGACCGGGGTGCGGGGCCAACCAGTCCATCATCGCGTCTTTCCAGATCCGGTGCACGCCGCCCGACATCACGTCGTTCATGATGTCGTATTTGCTGGCCACCGAAGAGAAAACGCCCTGCACCCGCCCGGCTTTGTCTTCTTCGCGCACGGTTTCAAAGCCGAAGTGGGTGGTTTTGTCGCTCTCGGTCATGGCTTGCGGTCCTGTCCTTGTCCCCCCAGATGTAGGGTGCCGCGACGGTCCTACAACGTCGCAAACGCTGAAGGAACAGCCAATGCCCGAATTGCCAGAGGTCGAGACAGTGCGTCGCGGGCTGGCCCCCGTCATGGAAGGGCAGCAGATCAGGCTGG
>CAWUXN010000163.1:0-3837 GCA_963926415.1 uncultured Loktanella sp. | reverse complement strand
CCCCGCGAACCCTGGACTTCGGGATATTGGTATTGGCCACGGCAGTACCAACCAGGTTGCCGACAATCAGGTTGGAATAGTCATAATTGAAGAAGGCCAGATTCAACCGGCCTTTGCCGTTCAGGAAAGTGTTCTTGATGCCCAGCTCATAGGCGTCGATCACTTCGGAATCGAACACCGGGATCGCGTTGTTGCCGGGGTTGAAACCGCCCGACTTGAACCCGCGCGAGAACGACAGATAGACGTTGGTGTCCTTGGTGAAGGACAGCTTGGGGCTCCACGCCAGGATTGCGCGCCCGGTCAGCTTGTCGAATTCGGCATTGCCGATGAAGTAGGGGTTGAGCGCGAAGGTGCCCGATGCCGTTTCGATGTGCTTCTTGTCGTGCGAGTAACGCAGACCGCCGGTGAGTTTCAGATTTTCGGCAAGGTCGATGTAAGCTTCACCGAACACAGCATAGGACTTGACCTGGCCGAGCCGCGTATCGAATTTCGCTACCGCCCCGAAAGTCCGGTTGGCGGGCGTCCAGGTATCGACATAGCCCGAACTGCGTGAGTTCAGATAGAAACCGCCGAGGATGAAATTGAACCCGCCGTCAAGACGCGAGGCAAGGCGCAGTTCCTGGGTGAACTGCTTCTGGGTGCCGGCAGCGGTCTGCGATGTGCGATAGTCGGTGGTGGTAACCTGACGGCCGGACAGCAGGTATGTCATCACGCCATTGCCGTTTCCGGCATCGGGGATCACGTGGGTGCCGAAAGTGCCAGGGTTGAATGCGTTCGGCCGGTATCCCTGATCGAAATCGCGCTCACTCGAGTTGCTGCCGTCGCGCAGCCCGGTTACCGAGGTCAGGGTGAGGTTGCCGAAATCCTGGTTGATCTCCAGCGCGGCAAGAAAGTCCTCGGCCTTCTGGAACGGCTTTACGTCAATCCGCACCTCACGAAGGTCGGTCGGGTTGGCGGCGAAAGTGCCGGGACGGACCCGGTCGGCCAGTAGGAAGCTGTCGATCAGGAAGTTGGTGGTCGGGAAAGCGGCCGAAACCGAATCGGGCGAGCAGCCAAAGGTGGGATCAGGGGTGCACAGCGACTTTGCCGCGTTCTGACGATCGGAATCTTCCCGGAAATAGGTCAGGGTAAGATCGACTGTGGTCGAATCCGTGGGCTTGATCCGCGTGCTCGAACGAAGCGTGTACTGGTTGCGCCCATCGACCATGGTATTGTCGAGCAGGTTCTTGGTATAACCGTCGCGGTAGACGAAGTTGGCGGCGAAGCGCTGCGAGATACCATCTGCGATCGGAATGTTGATCGCGGCATTCGCCCGGATGCCGCGCGGACTTTCACCCTGCACATCGACATAACCCTCGAACTCGTCCGTCGGCCGCCTCGAAACGAAGCTGATGACACCCCCGGTGGTGTTGCGACCGAAAAGGGTGCCTTGCGGCCCGCGCAGCACTTCAACCCGCTCCATGTCGAAATAGTCGCCAAAGCTGCTGCCCGATTGCAGGAAGACGCCGTTATAGATCACGCCGATGTTGGTATCGTTCGTGCCGCCATAGGATGCCGAGCCAACCCCGCGGATCGTGATGTTGCGGTTGGCCGAGTAGGTCACGTTGGGCGCGTTGAACTGGAGATCCTTGGTGTCCTCGATCTTCGCCGCTTCGAGCGCTGCGGAATTGAGCGCAGTGATCGCGATCGGAACCGTCTGGACGTTTTCAGGCTTCTTTTGCGCGGTCACGATGATGGTGTCGCGGTCTTCAGCGGGCACGTCCTGCGCCATGGCCGGAGCATGGAACAAGGCCCAACCCATTACAGTCGCCGAAACCAAACGTATGCTCATGTTGTAAGCCATCAAAGCCTCCCTGCTCTTCCACGTATTTCTCGCGGCACAAATGGGGGAATAGCATTTATTGTATTAGTCGTCAATATGGTGCGAAAAATAAGGGGATATCGTCCATTTTCTCGAGATAAATAATGGATATCTGGACGATTATTCAATTATTTGGAAGGTGCTGTCAAAGCAACCGTACCTGATTGAAAAGTGAGCGGGCGCCGGTAGGACTTGGTGAATCCCAGACCTTGCAAACCAGCCAGCCCATTTCGCTATTTCAACTCGTCACCCGAAGTGATCCGCCTCGTGGTGATGCTCTGTGCGCGGTTTCCGCTGAGCCCACGAAACCTCGAGGACCTGCTCTTCGAGCGCGGCATCGACCTATGCAACGGGCATTGTCAGACTAAAATTGCCCGGGCGCGGTTGGGGTGTTAGCCGGTGTGGATGGGCTACCTTCAAGGATGGTATCGATGATGTCAGGGGCGAGCAGCGGGACGCGCAAGCCGCGCGTCAGGTAGCTCACGGCGATCTTCTCCACTTCGGTAAGTTCGATGACGCTTGCGTTGGCGCCCGTCCGGGGATGAACGGAAGACAGCTCTCAGGGCGCTCGAAAATGACCCCGAATGTCAGCAATGTTAGCGGTTCCGGAAAGTCCGCTTTTGGGCCGAATATCGCCATAGCTGCCATTCGAGCCTAACTGCCTTGAATCGCAGGCTCCGGTTGCATGGGGTTGACCTCGACGCCCGTAGCGTTCTCTACCGGCAGCTAGCAGAGCGGATTTGGAATCCCGCCGATCTCTTGGGAAAAGTGCAGGACAAGGCGGATTGAATGAGCGAATCTGGGAGGACGAAACCACTTTGCCCTTGATTGTAAAGTGCTACACTCGTTGCTACACATTTGTGCTCCACATTGCCTTAGCAGATCAATAATTTCAATAACTTGGGAGAGGTTTGGTGAGCGGTACACTTTCCTGTCGGGTGCACCATTAAAACAGGCGTCTCGCTTGAGGCGCCTTTTTTGACCGACTAGTCCCAGCCGCGTTCCAGAAACCGCACTGCGCAGCCCGCCAGCAACGCCGCGCCGTTTGGCAGGGCGGTTTCGTCCACCGTCATCCGGGGCGAATGGATTGCCGGGCAGGCTTGCCAATCGGCGCCTTCGGCCGCGACCCCCAGAAAGAACATCGCGCCGGGAACCTGTTCGAGCACGTAGGAGAAATCTTCGGCGCCCATGATTGGCGTGTCGAGCCGGCGGAACGCGGCCTCGCCGAACAGATCGCGCGTAACCGCTTCGCCGAGCGCGACCGCCCGCGGATCGCACAGGGTCACCGGGAAACCGGGGGTGATCGTGACGCTAGCGCTGGCCCCGTGGGCTGCGGCGATGCCGGTCGCGAGCTGTTCCAATGCGGCGTGGAGCTTGGTCCGGTGCCGGGTGGACAGCGTGCGCAGCGTGCCTTTCAAAGTGGCAAAATCAGCGATCACGTTATAGGCGGTGCCGCCTTCGATCCGGGCCACGGTAGCGATCACCGGGTCATGGGCATCGAACTGGCGGGCCACCAGCGTTTGCAGCGCCAGCACGATCTCGCAGGCAATCGGCAACGGATCGAGCCCCTGATGCGGCATCGCGGCATGGCCGCCGCGCCCGGTCACCACGATGTCGAACTGATCGGCCGAGGCCATCAGCGCCGCGCTGCGGCCAGCGACCAGCCCGTGCTGGGCATTGGGCATGACGTGCAACGCAAAGGCCGCCTCGGGCAGGTCCCGGCCAGTCCCCGCCCCGCCGAGCAAGCCGTCTTCGAGCATGAATTTGGCGCCGTGGAAGCCTTCTTCTCCCGGCTGGAACATGAAGCGGACTTCGCCGCGAAGCGATTCGCGCCGGGCACAGAGCAGCCGCACCGCCCCTGCCAGCATCGCGGTGTGGGTATCGTGGCCGCAGGCGTGCATCGTGCCGGGAATGGTTGAGGCATAGTCGAGCCCCGTTTCTTCGGGCATCGGTAATGCGTCCATATCGCCGCGCAA
>CAWUXN010000162.1:0-2894 GCA_963926415.1 uncultured Loktanella sp. | reverse complement strand
AGATGCGGCACCTGCAGTGGTCGACGCATCCTCTGATGTGCCGGTCGTGACGCCGGATGGACCGGCCGCAGAGGCCGCGCCAGTACCTGCTGTCTTTGTCGAAATCCCGGTACCTGTGGTCACCGTGCCAGAGCCGTTGGCTGTAGCTGCGCCCGAAGTGAAGTCTGAACCGATCGCGGCCCCTGCGCTTGCGGCCGAGCCAGCACCCGCGCCGACACAGGACGCAGCCGAGGCGGACGACAAACCGAAAAAGCGTGGTTGGTGGTCGCTGGGCCGCTAAAGCTTCACATCTCAGAACGCAAAAAAAGGCGGGCCGCAAGTCTCGCCTTTTTTCATGCCGTCATATGAGGTGCGAAAGGATCAGGCCTTGCGGATAAAATAGACCTGTACGTTACCCTCGTCCTGCGTGCCTGCCAGCGTATGCCCGGCCTCAAAGCAGTAATGCGGCACGTCGATGATCGCCGCAGGGTCCGTCGCGCGCATGCGCAGCACCTGGCCGCTGGCCAGCGTAGACAACCGCTTGCGGGCTTTAAGAACGGGAAGCGGGCACAGCAGCCCGGTGGTATCAAGTTCAGCATCATAATCCATGCCCTATCGCTAGGGCGGATATGTCATTTTGTAAACGCCCTCGTGACGCAAGGCGGCGTGACCTATCCGCCACGATGCTCTAAGCCTGTGGCAACACGCAAGCAGAGGTCCCATGTTCGAAAATATCGCCTTGATGGACGCGAGCCTTGTGCCCGCCATGGCTATCGCCTTGGTCGCCGGTTTGTTGTCGTTCCTTTCGCCCTGCGTCCTGCCCATCGTGCCACCCTATCTGGCCTATATGGGCGGCGTGTCGGTGACAGAGCTGGACGAGACCGCCGCCGCCCGCCGCCGGGTCATGGTGGCCGCGTTCATGTTCGTGCTGGGGCTGTCCACGGTGTTTTTGCTGCTGGGCATGGCGTTTTCGACGCTGGGCCGGGCGTTGCTGCAATGGCAGGGCTGGTTCGTGCCAATTGCGGGCGTCGTCGTGATGATCTTTGGCGCGCATTTCATCGGCGTGTTCCGCATCGGCTTTCTGGACCGCGAAGCGCGCGTCGCCACCGGCGATAACGGCGGCAGCGCCTTTGGGGCCTATGTCCTTGGCCTTGCCTTCGCCTTTGGCTGGACGCCTTGCCTTGGCCCGATCCTTGGCACGATTCTTGGCCTTGCCGCGTCCGAAGGCGACGTCGGCCGTGGCACCATTCTGCTGGCGATGTATGCGCTGGGGCTGGGCCTGCCGTTCCTTGCGGTCGCCGCGTTCTTCCCGCGCCTCAAGGGGCCGATGGCATGGATGAAGCGTCACATGGCGCGGATCGAGCGCACCTCTGGTCTGCTGCTCTGGACCGTCGGTCTGATGATGGTCACAGGCCAATTCAGCGCCTTCAGCTTTTGGCTGTTGGAGCGGTTTCCTGCGCTGGGTGCGATCGGATAACGGCTTAATTTTTCCCGCAATGCCTGCTAAGTGGCGCGGATGAGCGAGCATCACGATCAGGACCGACAAGTGCGCCGCCGGCGGGTGTTTTACATCCCCGCTACGACCAAGTCTATTCACGCCGCTACCTCGAGCTGGATCGCACCGAAGGCACCGCGCAGGCCGCGATCAGCGCCTATGACCTGACCCTTACACCTTAAGCCGCTCGGCAAGACCTATGGGTAGCGCGTAGCCGCCGCGATGGAGGGGCAGAGGTCAGCGCCGAAGTCGACGTGCTGGTCTAGTCCGGCATCGTGTTCGGCAGCATGTCCTATTCGATCCCCGCGACCTTTGGCCAGCTGATGCGTACCGCGTGGACCTATATCGCCAGCGGCACCCCGCGGCGGCAGATCAGGCTGCGAAAGGGGCCGGTGATCGCGGCCCTCTATCCTGTGGGGATGCTGCTACTGCAATTATTGGTGGCCGTACTGTTGGGCTGGCTGGCGGCGACGGTGCTAGCGTTGCTGCCTGTGCCCGGCGTGCTGGGCACAGTGGTGACGGTGTTGTCTTATGCTTTGTGGGCGGCCGTCTCGGTTACGATCCTGCGCTGGTTTAAGCGCAAGGACAGCAAGTTCTTCGCCTATTATCTGATGCATGACTACTCCTATTCCGCCCGCTGGAACGGTGCCAACCCGCCCCCGAACGAAGAACGCATAGCGCAGTTTGCCGACCAGATCGCGGCGGCCTTGAGAACAGAAGTGGACGAAGTTCTAGTCGTCGGCCACTCCTCTGTCGCACACCTTGGCGTGTTGATCCTCGCCGATCTGCACCGCGCGGGCCAAGAGCCTGCGGACGGCCCGGCGCTGGCATTCTTGTCGTTGGGGTAAGTGGTGCTTATGGTGTCCTTCCTGCGCGGGGCAACCCGCCTGCGCCGCGACCTGCATGATCTGTCCCGCGTGGACATGCCGTGGGTCGACGTGACTGCACCGGGCGACGGCTACGCCTTTGCCCTGTACGACCCGGTGGAGGTATCGGGCGTCGCGCCAAAGGACAAGTGATGGCCGCTGGTGATCTGTACTGCGTTCACGAAAACCTTTTCGCCGGAGTGCTGGCAGTTTTTCCGCCCTCATTTCCAGTATCTCTGCGCCTTTGATAGGCCCGGGGACTATGACTATTGCCGCATCACCGCGGGGCTGCTGACCCTGCGCAAACGCTATCGTGGCCGCGCACCGTCAGCCTCTCGTATCGACGTGCCCGCATCCAAGTATACGGACATGGCCCCGTAATCCCGGCAAAACCGCCTGCCCAGCCTGACAAAGTGTCACTGTTTCGCTACTTGCGGCTGTTCAAGGCGGACATCTTGTCGGCCAACCGGCGAATCTGTACCGCGTGTGGATGGCCGAGTTTCGCACGCCGTTTTTTTTCGCAGTTACATGGCGTACAATCCCGAACTGATCCC
>CAWUXN010000161.1:0-3580 GCA_963926415.1 uncultured Loktanella sp. | reverse complement strand
ACCTCTGCGTCCGAGGGCGGGCGCACCTTGGCGACGATATCGGCCCGCGCAAACAGCGTGGCGGCATCGTCGACAACGGCCACATCGGCGGCGCGATACGCGTCGTCGGTAAATCCTGCTTTCAAACCTGCACCGGACTGGATCAGACAGTCATGCCCCAGCTTTTGCAGATCCTTGGCGGACGCCGGAGTCATTGCGACCCGTGCCTCGCCTTCATATGTTTCCTTTGGTGAGCCGATCTTCAACGGGCTATCCCCTTTTTTAGTATTCTAGTATACCACATAACTATTGCCGTATTTCCACGGAACATTATTTCACAACGGCAAGGTTGCAAGTTGATTCACAGCCACCTCCGAACCCTTCGAGCATATTCCTCGAAAGCCGTGCAAAACGCCGCGTGCAGCCGGGCCTCTTCTGCCGTGATGAAATGGCGGGTAATCCACCATATAAAAACCGGCACCGTAGCCAATCCCAGTGGGGCCTGCCAGTAGAGACACAGCCCCGTCAGCAGCAGCACGTCACCCAAATAAATCGGGTTGCGGGTGCGCACGAATATACCCTGCGTCACCAATGCGGCGGGCTGGCGGTGCGGAATGACCGTGGTACGTGCCCGCGTCATGGTGATCACCGCCGCCAGCATCAGCGCAAGCCCCACCACGATCATCGCCGCGCCTGCCCATTGCAGGGCCGATGCGCCAACGGTCACAATGCCCCGGCTCATCCAGACTAATGCGGCGGCCAGCGCCAGCCAGACCGGCGGCAGATCCAGATATTTCACGACGCTTCCCCCTTGCACGTGCGGGCCCCCACGCTAGCATCGGCCCATAAGTGGAGGATATCATGGAACACATCGGCAAGCACGCCCTCGTCACCGGCGGCGGCAGCGGGATAGGCCGCGCCATCGCATTAGCCCTAGCCGAAGCAGGCGCAGAGGTCACGATCACAGGCCGTAGAGCAGAGCCGCTGGAGGTCCTCGCCGCAGAAAACCCACGAATTTACCCCTGCGTGATGGACGTATCCGACGAATCCGCCGTGCGGATCGGTGTCGCAGAGATGACCGCCGCGCGTGGCTCCATCACGATCTGCATCGCCAACGCCGGAATCGCCGAAGGCGGCCCCTTCATGAAAACCAGCCTCGCTGACTGGCGGCGCACGATGACGACGAACCTTGACGGTGTGTTCCTGACCTTTCAGGCAGCGCTGGATTCGCTACCCGCCGATCTGCCGGGCCGCTATATTGTCGTCAGCTCGATCGCCGGGGTGCGCGGGCTGAAGAACGCGATTCCCTATACCGCCTCAAAACATGGCGTCATCGGATTGATCCGCGGGCTAAGCGAAGAATTCATGCAAAAGCGCCCCGTGACCTTCAACGCGCTTTGCCCGGGCTATGTCGACACCGACATCGTGCAAAACCAACTGCCGGGCCTGATGCGCCGCTTTGACGTCGACCACACCGGGGCAGAGGCGATCGTTGCCGCCGGCAACCGTCACAAACGTCTGTTGCAAGTGGACGAGACGACAGCCGCCGCGATGTGGCTTTGCTCTGACGCCGCACGCAGCGTCAACGGCCAGACGATCGAAATCGCTGGCGGTCAGGTTTAGGACCAAAGACTTTTCGTCACGAAAAGTCTTGTTACAGCAAAAATCTTCGTACGAAGGTTTTTCGACACCGCAAAAGGACAGACCATGCCATTTCAATCCCGCAAGGATCAATTCCACCTGCCGACGGGGATGATCTATCTCGACGGCAACTCGCTTGGTCCCCTGCCCCGCGCGGCAGCAGACCGGGTTAGCCGCACCATGCTGGATGAATGGGGCGACATGCTGATCACCGGCTGGAACCGCGCCGGATGGATGGCGCAGCCGATGGCGCTTGGCGATCGGATTGGCCGCCTGATCGGCGCCAAGGCGGGGCAAGTGGCGGTTGGCGACACCTTGTCGATCAAGGTATTTCAGGCGTTGGCTGCCGCGCTGGCCATGACGGATCGCAAGGTGATCTTGTCCGATAGCGGCAACTTCCCGTCCGATCTGTATATCGCCCAAGGCCTGATCCGCGCCTTTGGTCACGATCTGGAACTGCGCGTTGTCGCGCCAGAGGACGTGGCGGCGAATATCACATCGGACGTCGCTGTACTAATGCTGACGCAGGTCGATTACCGCACCGGGCGGCTGCACGATATGGCCGCGCTGACGGCGCAGGCCCACGCGGTGGGCGTTGTGACGGTCTGGGACCTTGCGCATTCGGCGGGCGCATTGGCTGTGGATGTGGCGGGGTGCGGCGCAGATTTCGCGGTGGGCTGCACGTATAAATACCTGAACGGCGGACCGGGGGCACCGGCGTTCATCTATGTCGCGCCGCGTCACGCGCAGACCGCAGCCCCGGTGCTGGCGGGCTGGCTGGGGCATGATGCACCCTTTGCGTTCGAGCCGACCTATCGCCCCGGCGACGGCATCGCGCGGATGCGCGTCGGCACACCGCCCGTCATTCAGATGGCCGCGTTGGAAGCGGCTATGGATATCTGGGACGATGTCGACATGGCCGCGCTGCGAGACGCCAGCATTGCCCTGACCCAGCGCTTCATTGCGGGGGTAGAGGCCGCCTGCCCTGACCTCACCCTTGCATGCCCCCGCGATCCGGCAGTGCGGGGCAGTCAGGTGTCGTTCAGCCACCCGCAGGGCTACGCTGCGATGCAGGCTTGCATTGCACATGGCGTTGTAGGGGATTTTCGTGCACCGGACATCATGCGCTTTGGATTTACACCGCTGTTTATAGATGCCGCTGACGTGGATGCGGCGGTCGCGGTGATCGCCCGGGTGATGAACGAAGCGCTTTGGGATAATCCTCAGTTTCAGGCCAGATCCGCTGTTACATAACAAAAAGGTAATTTTTTGCATGCAATACATGTGATTTAAAACGAGGGTCTTTTTCAACCCCGCTGAAGCAGTGGTTGAAATATCCGGTCGCAGCCTTTGGGTGAGATGTGAAAAGACCCGCTGGACTGATGTCCGGCGGGTGTTTTTGCCCAGATTAAGACAGTGCAGATGCGCGCTTACTTCTCGTGCAGCGCTTCCTGGCTACGGGACAGCGACTTGGTCAGGTAGTGCAGGACCGTCTTTTCGCCCGTGTTCAGTTCCACGTTGGCCTGCAGGCCGAGGCTCATTTCGATCTTTTGCTGGCGCACGCCAAGGTTTTCCGTGTCGACGCGCACGCTGACGCAACTTTGTTGATGGCTTGGATGCCCCCTCCCGACGGCATCCACGCCATCAACAGAGCCCGTACCCGCCCTAATGATGACACATTTACACGAGCGCAGCTTTTTCAGTGATGGCCGTCGATATTGCCATGCACCCGCAGATTGAGCGCCGCGCCCAACAAAATAAGGTAGGCTGTGATATAGAGCCACAGCAGCATACCGATGACGGCACCGATTGAGCCGTAGACTTCGTTGTAGCGGCCAAAATTTCCCAAGTAGTAGGATAGACTTGCAGACGCCGCTATCCATAAGACGACAGCCGTCGCCGCGCCGATGGTTATCCAGCGCAAACGCGCGCCCCGCTGGTTGGGTCCAAACCGATATAG
>CAWUXN010000160.1:0-5027 GCA_963926415.1 uncultured Loktanella sp. | reverse complement strand
CGCGGACATGGAGGGCATCATCGCCATAGCAAAGGCGCGCGGCATCCTTGTCGTGGTCGACAACACCTTTACCACGCCCGCCGCTTACCTGCCGCTGGCGGCTGGCGCGGATATCACGGTGCATTCGGTGACAAAGCTGCTGGCCGGCCATTCGGACGCCACGCTGGGCTATGTCGCGACGCAAGACCCGGATCTGCGCCGCCAGATTAACGACGCCAATGTCACGTGGGGCCTGACGCCCAGCCCCTTCGATTGCTGGCTGGCGGAACGCGGGCTTCATTCCTTTCACCTGCGCCACCGCGCAGCGCAGGATAACGCGCGGCGTTTGGCCGATGCGCTGGCGGATATGCCGGGCGTGGCAAAGGTGCTGTATCCAACGCGCAGCGATCACCCGGATCACAACCGGGCCGTCGCGCTGTTGGACGGGCAGGGCGGCAACATGCTCTCCTTTGCCCTGCACGGCGGGCGCGAGGCGGCGAACCTGCTCACGCGCGCTGCTCCTGACATCGCCTTTGCCCCGACGCTGGGCGATATCGGCACGACGCTGTCGCACCCGCCGTCATCATCGCACCGCGGCTTGACGCCAGAAGGCCGCGCGGCGCTGGGGATTACCGAAGGGTTCTTCCGCGTGTCTGTCGGGGTGGAAGACGCCGATATGCTGATTAACGAGCTTGGCGCAGCCGTCGCCGCCGCGAGCAAAGGGGCGTAACGCCCCACCAAGGCAATTGAAACGCGTCATTAAACTGTCATGGTGCCGCGCGATAGATGACGATGCAGGATGAACGCCGTGCCCATCACCACTTCGACCATTCCTGTATCCGCCCTGCCGTTTCCGGTAATGCTTATCGACGAAAATCAGATCGTCGCGGGCCTTAGCCCGTCTCTGGCGGCCGTGCTGGGCGATCATATCAAGGGACGCCACTTTATCAGCGCCCTGCGCCAGCCAGTCACGCTCGAGGCGATCGAGACCGCGATGCGCACCGGTCAGCCCACTAAGACCCGCTGGCTGGGCCGGGACGGTGCGCGCGACACCACATGGGCGGTCAATGTGATTCCCGACGCGGGGCGAATCGTTCTGACCTTTGAAGACCGCACCGCCGCAGAAGAGGTCAGCCAGTTCCGGCGCGATTTTGTTGCCAACGTCAGCCACGAGCTGCGCACGCCGCTGACCGCGCTGCAGGGCTTTATCGAAACGCTGCGCGGTGCCGCCCGCAACGACGCCCCCGCGCGCGAACGGTTCCTTGGCATCATGGAACGTGAAAGCGCGCGGATGACCCAGTTAGTGGATGACCTGCTGTCGCTGTCCCGCGTGGAGGAGGGCGAGCGGATGCGCCCGGTGCAGGCTGTCGCCATAGGCACGCTGGTCGCGGCGACGCTGGCGGATCTGGAACCTGTGATCACCGCTGATGATGTCAATGTCACGCTGGTTGATGACACCGGCGGGGCAAGTGTGCTGGGGGATTCGAACCAGCTGCGGCAAGTCTTCGGAAATCTGATTGAAAACGCTGTGAAATATGGCGGCAGTGGCGGGTCGTTGACCGTGCGGCTGGACGCGCCGGCCAATCATCATGCCCTGCGCGCCCAAGGGATCGCGGTACATGTACAGGATCGGGGGCCGGGCATTGCGCAGCATCATATTCCCCGCCTGACTGAGCGTTTCTACCGCGTCGACACCCACCGCAGCCGGGCGCTGGGGGGCACCGGGCTTGGCCTTGCGATCGTCAAACACATCATCAACCGACACCGGGGCCGCTTGGTGATCGAGAGTGCCTTGGGGCAGGGCACCACCTTTACAGTCATCCTGCCACAGTCGTAAAACGACTCAGGCAAAGACTCTCTGTGACGAACTTTTTTTCGGGGGCAGACAAGATATGCGACCGCTCTGAGCAGAGGGCTTAAAAAGCTTCCGAAACGTCAACTTCCAGGCTGTCATATTACTTTTACATTAGTGTCACAAAAGCGTTGTTGCCGCGACCTAGATGATAGGCAGCGGTTGCACAAAAAGGTGCAACCCATGGAGCCTGACAGGAGCAACAAATGTCATTCATGAAAGTCGCGACCTCTGCCTTTGCGATCGTAGCTGCCACCGCAACCGGTGCCACCGCTCAGTCGCGTAACAACGTGCAAGTCGCTGGGTCATCCACCGTGCTGCCCTATGCCACGATAGTCGCCGAAGCCTTTGGCGAAAACTTTGATTTTCCAACACCCGTAGTCGAAGGCGGCGGCTCTGGCGCTGGCCGCAAAGCGCTGTGCGAAGGCGTGGGCGAGAACACGATCGACGTCGCCAACAGCTCTAGCCGGATCAAGCAGTCGGACATCGACAACTGCACTGCCAACGGCGTGACCGACGTCATGGAAGTCCGCTTTGGCTATGACGGCATCGTCTTTGCATCCGACATCAACGGCCCTGCCTTCGCCTTTACGCCGTCCGATTGGTACAATGCACTGGCCGCACAGGTCGTGGTTGACGGCGCATTGGTTGCCAACCCGAACACCAGCTGGACCGACGTGAACGCAGACCTGCCCGCACAGGACATCTTGGCCTTCATACCCGGAACCAAGCACGGCACACGTGAGGTGTTCGACGAAAAGGTCATCGCTGATGGCTGTGAAGCAACCGGCGCTGCTGCCGCTTATGAGGCTGCTGGCGTCGAAGACGGCTGCAACAAGCTGCGAACCGACGGCGTGTCCGTGGACATCGACGGCGACTACACCGAAACTCTTGCGCGTTTGGCGGCCAACCCGCAGGCTGTCGGTGTCTTCGGTCTGTCGTTCTACGAGAACAACACAGACAAGCTGCAGGTCGCCATGATGGACGACGTTACCCCCACGACGGAATCCGTCGCATCGGGTGACTACCCCGTGTCGCGTCCGCTGTACTTCTACGTCAAGAACGCACACCTGGGCGTGATCCCAGGCCTGAAAGAGTACATCGAGTTCTTCGTGTCTGACGACATGGCAGGTCCTGACGGCCCGCTGGCCGACTACGGCTTGGTGTCCGACCCAGAGCTGGCCGCGACTCAGGAAATGGTCGCAGCCGAAACCCCGATGGGTCCGCTGGAATAACCACTGACCTTGCGGGCGGCACCGATCTGGTGCCGCCCGTTTCCTTGCCTTACGAATGGAATAGCCATGAGCGCAGGTCTTATCCTACTTGTTGTCATCCTGATCGCCCTTGCGGGCTTTTTTCTTGGGCGGCGCCGCGCGATGGTCAGTGTGGGCGGCGATCCACGCAAGCTGCATTCGCTGCCCGGCTATTACGGGCAGACCGTATTCATCTTTGCTGCCGCCCCCGCCTTGCTGCTGTTTGCGGTGTGGGCGCTGCTGCAACCACTTTATGTCGAAAACCGCGTATCCGGGCTGATTGATCCGGCCGATATTGCGGAGGGCAGCTCTTTGTCACTCGTGATGGCCGATGTGCGCCGGATCGGTGACGGCATTGATTTTCTTGTCCTGAACAGCGGCCAGTCCGAAACGGACATCGCGTCGATGGACGCGGCAGAGGTTGACGTGCGCAAGCTGCTGGCCGGTGTCGGCGTCGCGCTTGGATCCGACGTGAACCGCAGCGTGTTCGAGGCGGCCAAGGCCTTTCGCGGCACCAATCAGACGCTGCATATCGTTCGCGCCGCCGTTGTCATTCTGGCCAGTCTGGCCAGCTCACTGTTCGCCTATAGCCGTCTGACCCCAGAGTACCGCGCCCGCAACGTGACCGAGGCTGCGATCAAGGCCCTTTTGATCATGTGTTCCACCGTGGCGATACTGACCACAGTGGGCATTGTATTTTCGCTGGTGTTTGAAACCTTCCACTTCTTCCAGATGTATCCGGCGAAAGATTTCTTCTTTAACTTTGTCTGGAACCCGCAGTTCCGCGGCGGCTCTGACCTTGGTATCCTGCCGCTGCTGTGGGGCACGCTCTATGTGTCCTTTATCGCGCTACTGTTTGCTGTACCCATTGGTCTGATGGCGGCGATCTATACGGCAGAGTATGCATCCCCCATGGTGCGGTCCTTTGTGAAGCCCGCGATCGAGGTGCTGGCCGGCATCCCAACCTTTGTTTACGGTCTGTTCGCCCTTGTGACCGTCGGCCCCTTGCTGCGCGACTACTTTGCGCAGCCCTTGGGTCTGGGCAATTCGTCGTCGTCGGTCATGACGGCCGGCGTCGTCATGGGCATCATGCTGATCCCCTTCGTATCCTCGCTGTCTGATGACGTAATTAACGCCGTGCCGCAGTCGATGCGCGATGGCTCTGCCGCGATTGGTGCCACCCATTCTGAAACCGTGCGCAAGGTGATCCTGCCCGCCGCATTACCCGGCATCGTGGGCGCGATTCTGCTGGCCGCCAGCCGCGCCATCGGCGAGACGATGATCGTCGTGCTAGGGGCGGGGGCCGCGGCCAAGATCAGCGCCAACCCGTTCGAGGCGATGACCACGATCACCGTCAAGATCGTCAGCCAGCTTACGGGCGACACAGAATTCGCCTCGCCTGAAACCCTCGTCGCATTCGCCCTAGGCCTGTCGCTGTTCGTGGTGACGCTGGGGCTGAACATTGTCGCGCTGATTATCGTGCGTAAATACCGGGAGCAGTACGAATGACCGACCTGAACACCTCAGGCGCTGCCCCCGGCCCGCGCCCCAAGACTTCCCTGATGGTGCAGGACGCCCGCACCAAGAAACGCAACGCGGCAGAGCGCCGGTTTCGAATGTATGGCATCATCGCCATCGGCATCGCCGTGCTGGCGCTGGTGAGCCTGCTGACCTCGGTCGTGGCCAACGGATCATCGGCGTTCCGCCAGACGTTCATCACGATGGACATCTATCTGGACCCCGCCGTGCTGGACAAAAAAGGCACCGGCTCGATCGAGGATATCACCAAGGTTTCGACTTTTGGCTACGCCCCACTGATCCGCAGCGCGTTCGAGACTGTTTTTGAAAAAGACAACATCGGCGTTGACGGCCTGGCCCCAAAAGATGCGGCAGACCTAATTTCCCCCGAAGGATCGGCCCAGCTGCGCCGCTATGTCCTCGCG
>CAWUXN010000159.1:0-3236 GCA_963926415.1 uncultured Loktanella sp. | reverse complement strand
CTGGCGTTCTGCCGAAAAAAGACCGCGCCAACCTGAAAAAGGGTGAGCCGGGCAAAGCTGCAAAAGCACGCGCCGACGAGAAAGCCGCCAAGCAGGCTGCTATCGAAGAAGCTGCAAAAGCACCTGCCGAAGCTCCTTCTGAGGAAGCTGCTGGCGAAGAAGCTACAGCACAGGAATAATCCTGTCTGCCGCGGGCCGGATCGTCAGGATCTGGCCCGCACCCCTCCCCTGCTTCGCCGGGCGCTGATCGCCAGCGCCCCGCCAATCAGAGGTTCCGCCATGTCAAATACAGCCAACGACCCCATCGCCCCTGACGCCAAGGTCGTCGTCGGCCGCCTGTCAGGATCTTTCGGCGTGCGCGGCGAAGTGCGTTTGAAATCCTTCTGCGCCGACCCTGCCGCTATTGCCGATTATGCCCCCCTGACGACTGATACAGGCCTCACGTTTGCTCAGATCGTGTTGACGGGCCAGATCAAGGGCGGCTTTACGGCCCGCATCGACGGCATCGTTACCAAGGAGGACGCCGACGATCTGACGAATGTCGATCTGTACGCTCTGCGTAGCGCCTTGCCCGCGACGGATGACGACGAATACTACTATGCCGATCTGGAAGGTCTGACCGTTCTGGATACCGGCGGTGCGATACTGGGCAAGGTCGTGCGCGTGGTCGACCACGGTGCGGGCGATCTGCTGGACATCGCGGTGCCCGGCCAGTCGGAAACCATCCTGCTGCCGTTCACGCAGGCGGTTGTGCCAACCGTTAACCTTGCCACCGGACGCATCGTCGCCGACCCGCCAGATGGGCTTTTCCCGGCAACATGACCGACATCCTGCTGTACCCAGGGCTTCACGAGACGGGCACAAGCTCGATCAAGCACTTCATGTAGCTAAATCGCCAGATGCTGGCCCCGCATGCCGCTCCCGTACTGTTGCGACACCTTAAGCCCGTGGTTCGCATAGCTTGCCGGTTTTCGCGGTTTGGCAATCATATCGACCTGATGGATATCGTCCCCGCCATGGACGCCGCAATGGCAGAGGCTAATCCCCTCCCCGGGCAGGACATAATCGTGTGTTGTAAATGGTTTCTGGGACATCTGCCCGGCTAGCCGGGCCTGGACACCTACGCTGCGGCCCCCACTTTGATCACCTATTTCGCCGATTACTTTCAAGACTGCTATCCCAATGCCCACCTGCGCGTGGTCCTGACTACCCGAGATGCCGACAGTTGGCTGTTCAGCGCATATCGGCACCATTTGCGCGGTCAGCGTATGACCCTATCGGCAGCCGATTTCGCTACAGCATAGGTCAGCGCGGGCAATCTGGACGACGACTTCAATGCGATTACGGCGGCCCTTGGTGCGGATGGCACCCCATAGGGAACTGGCCACGGCGCTTGGGTGTTGATGACGGTAACACCCATGAAAGGACCACACCATGATCGGCTGGATTGTCACCCTTTTGGTTATCGCTGCAATTGCGGCATTGCTTGGCTTTGGCCGGATTTCCGGCGCGGCGCTGACCGGCGCAAAGCTTCTAATCTTCTTGGTCCTGATCCTTTTCTTGCTGATGCTTTTCGGTCTGATTACCCTGATTTGACGAATAGGCGTTTGCGCTGAGGGGGCGATGTTCTAAGACGCGGTTATGACCGATACACCGCTCCCCCGCGCCCAAGGGCGCAAGACCATTCGCCCCACGCTCAAGCCGAAAGAGCTGATGACCGACGCGCCGGATCTGGCGGGCGTCTGGACCGCGCAGGTTCTGACACTGCTTCCGGATGCCTTTCCCGGCATTCTAGGCGACAGCCTGCTTGGCCGTGCTCTCAAGGAACATCTTTGGCAGTTGCAGGTCACCGACCTGCGCCGCTTTGGTGAAGGCAAGCATCGCAACGTCGATGATACCCCCGCAGGCGGTGGTGCTGGTATGGTTTTGCGCGCGGATGTGCTGGAAAAAGCACTGCGAGAGGTCCGCAGCGGCGCGCGCGGTAATATGCCTCTGATCTATCTGTCACCGCGCGGGCGGCCCATGACCCAGAGCTTGATGCAAAAGCTGTCACAGGCCGACGGTGTTACCCTGCTGTGTGGGCGCTTCGAAGGGATCGACGAGCGCGTCATCGAACACTTCGACATGATCGAGGTTTCATTGGGCGACTTCGTGATGACCGGAGGAGAGATCGCTGCTATGGCCTTGATTGACGCGACGGTCCGTCTTATACCCTGCGTGCTTGGGAATCAGGCATCCACGGAGGAAGAGTCATTTTCCGACGGGTTGCTTGAACACCCTCACTACACGAAACCCGCTGACTGGCACGGTCGCACGATCCCCGACGTTCTTCTGTCGGGTCACCATGCGAAGATAACCGACTGGCGACGGGAACAGGCCGAAAGGCTAACAAAGGAACGCAGACCTGACCTCTGGCGGGCTTATTGTGCACAGCACGGTAGGGACCCGGTTGAAGACCAAGAGCTCTAAGGCCAGCATCAACGTCGCGGGAAAACCCGTGCTATATTAGGAGCGAATCATGAACTTGATCGCACAAATCGAAGCGGAGCAGGTTGCTGCGCTGGGGAAGACGATCCCCGATTTCAAAGCGGGTGATACCATCCGCGTCGGTTACAAAGTGACCGAAGGCACCCGTACGCGGGTTCAGAATTACGAAGGCGTGTGCATCGCCCGCAAAAACGGCTCTGGCATTGCTGGATCGTTCACCGTGCGCAAGATTTCCTTTGGTGAAGGCGTGGAACGTGTGTTCCCGCTGCATTCCACCAACATCGACACGATCGAAGTTGTCCGTCGTGGCAAGGTGCGTCGCGCCAAGCTGTACTACCTGCGCGCCCGTCGCGGTAAGTCCGCTCGGATTACCGAAGTCTCCAACTACAAGCCTCTGGCCCAGAAATAAGGAATCTGACGATGAAAAAAGGTATTCACCCCGACTACCACGACATCAATGTCAAGATGACCGATGGCACCGTGATTCAGATGCGCTCCACCTGGGGCAAAGAAGGCGACCAGATGTCGTTGGACATCGACCCCTCTGTGCACCCTGCATGGACCGGCGGCACGTCTCGCCTGATGGACTCCGGCGGCCGCGTGTCGAAGTTCAAGAACAAGTACGCCGGTCTGGGCTTCTAAGCCAACCAGCATTGACACACGAAACGTCGCCCTTTTGGGGCGGCGTTTTGCGTTTCGGGCTATGTGATATCATACCTTAAAGGCTCTGTGCGGCCTTGCGACAGTCT
>CAWUXN010000158.1:0-9244 GCA_963926415.1 uncultured Loktanella sp. | reverse complement strand
GGTGATTTTGCCAAGGCGATCGCGGCGGGCGCGTCCTGCGCGATGGTGGGCTCCATGATCGCAGGCACGGACGAATCCCCTGGCGAGGTGATCCTGTATCAGGGCCGCTCGTTCAAATCTTATCGCGGGATGGGTTCGCTTGGCGCTATGGCGCGCGGATCTGCTGACCGGTATTTCCAAAAGGATGCGGCTAGCGATAAATTGGTGCCTGAGGGTGTCGAAGGTCAAGTGCCCTACAAAGGCAGCGCAGGTGCGGTTGTGCACCAGCTGGTTGGCGGCTTGCGGGCTGCGATGGGTTATACCGGTTGCGCTACGGTGGCCGAAATGCGCAGCAACTGCACCTTCGTCAAGATCACCGGCGCTGGCCTGCGCGAAAGCCACGTGCACGATGTGCAGATCACGCGGGAGTCTCCGAACTACCGCGTTGGTTCTTAATATCAGTATGTTGCGCGGCGATCTTAATGTAATGCGTGCAATATGACGCCCGCCGCGCGTTATGCCTCTGCGATCGTCATTCTGGATATCGTGCTGGCCGGTGAGCCGGCAGAGCGTGCCCTGACGAACTGGGCGCGCTCTAACCGCTTTGCCGGGTCAGGGGATCGGGCTGCCATTCGCGATCATGTCTATGGCGTGCTGCGCGCCAGGCGGTCCCTTTCCGTGGCGGGCGGCGGGGCTGATGGTCGGTCGTTGATCCTCGGCCTGCTGCGCCGCGACGGGATCGCGCCAGTTATGGTATTCGGGGCCGGTGGCCACGCACCCGGTGCGCTGACACTGGAAGAACTGCAGGTGCCCGACATCAATCCAACACCGGCTCAAACCGCCGATCTTCCAGTCTGGCTCTGGCCGATCTGGCAGGCCTCGTTGGGCGATGACGCGATGACCTGTGGCGTGATCCAGCAGCACCGCGCCAGCCTGCATCTGCGGGTGAACCTGTCACGCACGACGCGGCAGGCCGCGCAGGACAGGCTGCTGGCCGAAGGCATTGCCACCCAGCCGCACCCGGACGTCGATACTGGCCTGATCGTGCAGGACAATCCCCGCCGCGTGGCAGGCTCTGCCACCTTTGCGGATGGCTGGATCGAGGTTCAGGACGCTGCCTCGCAGATGGCGATGGCGGCGCTGCCCCTGGCGAGCGGCATGCGCGTGCTGGACCTATGTGCTGGCGGCGGTGGCAAGGCTCTCGCCATGGCCGACCGGATGAAGTCGCCAGTCTTTGCCTATGACATCGACTCGCACCGCATGACCGACGTCGCCCCGCGCGCTATCCGTGCCGGTGTCCAGATCAACACGCTGTCCACGCAGACCCTGCAAGGGGCAGCGCCCTTCGATCTGGTGCTGGTGGACGCGCCCTGTTCCGGCAGTGGAACTTGGAGGCGCACGCCCGACGCCAAGTGGCGGCTGACGGACGAAATATTGCATAAATTTAATGCTATACAGGCCGAAGTTCTAGCGCAGGGCGCGTCCCTGTGCGCGCCCGGCGGAACCCTGGCCTATGCCACATGTTCGGTCCTGCGGGCCGAGAATGACGCGATTCTGGACGCCTTTCTAACGCGCAATTCTAACTGGCAGGCTGACGCGCCATTGCGCCTTTTGCCATCGCACCAGCACGACGGTTTTTACATGGTTGTCTTGCACCGGAACTGATGCAACGCTGACTTGCATTACGGCGTTTACCAACTGTTAACGACTCCGGTTTATTCAAGTCTGAATGAGCAAATGGTCTAGGCAATATGATACAAAATCTGCGTGGCAGTGATGCGACAACCACGGTGCCACACCCGATGATATTCTTGCTTTTCCTGCTTGGTATGGCAACCTTTTGCTTGCTGGACCTGTTTGGATCCGGCTAATTTTTGCCCGGCGCTGCCGCTGCTGCGGCGGGATGGTTCATGCTAGTGGCGGGTCTTTTCGGTTTGCACACCTATGACCCCCGCCTACGCAGGGGGGGCTGGCACGACCCCTCAAGAAGCGATCGTCGCGCTGCTGACACATGACGCCGATGTTGCTTATCTCACGGATCTGGACGGCTATATCATGTATGCGAGCCCCGTCACGGTCGAACGTTTCGGTGATATCTCTGACGGGCATCTGGCCACCGCTTTCAGTCGCCTTCTGGTCAACCCAGAAGCGGTTCTTTGCCGGCTGTAAAACCGTGCTACCGCAACCGGTGCCGCGCGTGAGGACATTATTACCCGCACAGGTCAGTTCCGGCTGTCGCTGGTCAATCTGGGTGAAGATAAGCAGCTTTTGCACTTTGATTATCTGGGTAAGGCGACCCGCAGCAGCCGGCGCGGCCGCGATATGCTAACTCTACCCATGCTGACGGTGCGGCCGACCGATGCCATTCTTCATCTGAATGAAGCGTTTAGCAAATTGCCGGGCAACCGGCCCATATCCCTGATCGATATATTCTGGCCGGAACAGTTGGCCAGCGGCCAGCTGCGCGATTTTCGCAGCGTCACTGGCATTGTAACGAGGCTGGTCGGTCTCGTCGACTGTGCTGCTGGCCGCTGCGAAGATTATATGCTGCCAAGTGGGCGAACAGGCACCGGAAAGTATGGCTCGCCCGTGCTGGCGGCAGGCTGGAACGCGATCGAAGACCTGCCGGTTCCGCTTCTGAAAATCGCCAAGGACGGCATCATTACCGCCTCCAACCGGGAGGCGCGGTCGCTGCTGGTGCTGACGACGACGCAGGAAAGCCGGGTGCAGGATGTTCTGTACGGCTTCGTTCGCCCGGTTGCCGACTGGGTACGCGAATCCCTTACGGGCGGTGGCGGTAACGGCAGCCAGTTCTTGCACGGGCGCGGCGACAATCAGAAAACTTTTGTTCAAGTCACTTTGAACACTGCCGACGGGTCCGAAGGGTGGCATCTGATTGCCGTGCTGAACCACGTGACGGAGCTGAAGACGCTTGAGGGGCAATTCGTCCAAAGCCAGAAGATGCAGGCCATCGGTCAGCTTGCGTGGGGGCATCGTCCATGACTTCAACAATCTGCTGACCGCCATTTTGGGGCATTGCGACCTGCTATTGTTGCGCCACGATTATGACTATGGCGATCTAATCCAAGGCCACCATAGTGCCATTCGCGCGGCAAGCCTTGTCGGTCAGCCTTTGGTATTCTCGCGCAAGTAGAACCTGCAGCCCGAACGGATCGAACTGCGCGATACACTGTCGGATCTGACCCATCTTTTGAACGGGTTCGTCGGTGAAAAGGTGACCCTGATCTTGGATCACGACCCCGATCCTGCGGCGATCAAGGCGGATAAGCGGCAGCTGGAACAGGTCATGATGAACCTTGTGGTCAACGTCCGCGATGCCATGCCCCAAGGTGGCGACTTCGGTATCAAGACCGAGAACCGCGTGCTGGAGGGGCCTTTGTCGCGCGACCGGGTGACGGTGCCGGCGGGGGAATATGTTTGCGTCCGTTTAGTGGACGAAGGTTGCGGCATTCCTGCCGACCGGCTGGACAAGATATTCGAGCCTTTCTGGACCACTAAACGCCCGGGCGAGGGGACAGGATGAGGCCTTTCAACGGTTTACGGAATCGTTAAACAAACCGGCGGCTATATTGTTGCCCATTCAGAGGTCGGGGTTGGCACGGAATTCAAGCTGCTGTTCCCTAGCCATTCGCTGCCCTTCGCGGATAAATCCCTGATCCCGCCGCCCCACCACGCGACAGTCGTGCGTTAGGATGACGGCGTCGTGTTTTTGGTTGGACGAGGCTCCTGTACGCGCCTTTGCATCTCGCGTCCTGCGCTTGCTCGGCGATACCGTGCTTGAAGCGGATTGCGCCGAAGGCGCGCTGGAAATGCTGACAGATCCAGAACTGAAGGTGGATATCTTTATCACGGACGTGATCCTTTCCGCCAAGGACGGCCCTACCTGGGTACGAGAGGCGCTGATTGAGTGGCCCGCGACCAAGGTCGTCTTTGTATCAGGCTATTCCGAAGATGCCTTTTCCGACGAAAATGAGCGTATTCCTAATGCGGTGTTCCTGCCGAAGCCATTTTTGCTGAACGAGCTGATATCGACGGTACACGATCAGTTGGCTTAGTGCGCAAGCAGGGACAAAAGGTTGGCGAGTTGCCAACAACCTAACATGAAACCTCGCGCATGTGTCACCGCAGACCACTCAATACAGTGCGCATGCGCCCGGCTTTAATAGCCACCTCTTGACGGGACTGAATATTCAGCCTGGCCAAGCCGTGACCGACCTACTCTGCCTTTGCCAAAGATACGAGGTGTGCGGCAGAGCCGGTGAGGGCGGCGTAGTCGTCCTCGATCACTGAGACGGCGAAATTGCCCATGAAGCCTGCAAAGCGGCCCTTGTCGCGGAATGCTTCGCCGAAGCCGAATTGCTTTAGATAGGGCGCAAAGGCGCGCGCGACGCCGCCAACAAGGTAAACGCCGCCAAAGGGCAGCTGAATCAGGGACATGTTGCCGGCCACAGTGCCGAGGATTCGGGTAAAGATCTGGGCCGCCTCGACCGCGCGGGGATCGCGGCCATCGTTAAGGGCGGCCATAATCATGTGGGCGCGCTCTTCGCGCGGATCGCCCGCCTCTTGGCCCAGAAACGCATAGACCCGCTCCAGCCCGCGACCAGACAGTACATCCTCGACTGCCGGAAAACCGTGGGCGTTGGACACGTATTGGCACAGGCGCAGTTCCTGTTCCGTGCGGATCGGCAGGTTGGCGTGACCGCTTTCGGACGGGGTGACCAGACGACCTGCCTCAGTCTCAAACACCGGGGCGGCGTTGAAGCCGGTGCCAACGCCGATCACGAGCTTTGCGGCATGTTCGTTGCCCGTCGGACCCGTCAGGATCGGCATGACATTATGGTCTGCGATATGCCCCAGCGCATGTCCTTGCGCCTGCAGATCGTTCAGGATCGCCACGGTATGTGACCGCGTCGCCCGCGCCAGCGTGTCCTTGTCGATCACCCAGTCCAGATTGGTCATCGACGCCTGCCCATCGCGGACTGGGCCCGCGACCGCGACGCAGGAAGCATAGGGATCAAGGCCACCAGAGTCCGCCTCATACTGGCGGATCACGCTTTCGAGGCCGGGGAAATCGACATTCTTATAGCGGCGAACAGTGTCGGCGAGGACCGTGCGCCCTTCGGCCAATGCGATCCGGGTATTCGTGCCGCCGATATCGGCGACAAGATTATAGGAGTTGGCAGCAGGCAAGGTCATACATCGTTCTTTCGCGGGGCAATGGCGGACTTTAGCGCGTGATAAGAGGCTTTTGGCGTGCGGTCCAGCGTGTCGAAGTCAACATGGACCAGGCCAAATCGTTTTCATAGCCAAAGGCCCATTCATAATTGTCCAGCAGCGACCAATAAAAGAACCCCTGCAGGTTCACGCCGTCCGCAATCGCGGCGTGCATGGCCTGCATGTGCCGGTAAATAAATACGATGTGCGCGTCGTCGTCCGTGCCAACCTCATCGGGCTAGGCCATCCCGTTTTCCGTCACGAAAACAGGCAGATCACTGACATAGTCGCGCGCCATGCGGGTCAAAGTGCGCTGCAGACCTTTGGGATGGATTTCCCAGCCCATCTGCGTTTTCTCCAGCGGCCCGGTGACCGGTTTGCTCGAGGGCCATGTCGCTTCCGGGTCAGCCGCCACCAAATTGCGGGTGTAATAATTTACCCCCAGAAAATCGATCGGCTGGCTGATCTCGGCCATGTCGTCCTGCCAGCCGGGTGGCATGTGGGGGCCGAAGCCTTCCAATCCTTCCGCGGGGTAGGTGCCTTCGGTGATCGCTTCGATGAACCATCGGTTGTATGTGGCGTCCTGCCTGGCGGTGGCGCGCGCGTCTGCGGCGCTATCGCTGGCGGCCTCGGTCGCCTCAAAGTTCAGCACGATGTCGCAGTTTTTCATGCCCAGATCACGCAGGCGGGTCATGGTGCGGCCGTGGGCTTTGTTGACATGATGCATGGCACGGGCAGCGGCGCGGATGTCGCGCAAGTCGGGTGCATGGTGGCACAGAAAGTGGGACAGATAGGCGACGCACCAGCTCTCGTTCAATGTCGCTATCGAATCGACACGTTCGCAGATGCGGTTCGTGATCACCTCGGCATAGTCGGCCGTCCAGTCGGCAACGTCGGGATTGGTCCAACCGCCCAGATCGGCCAGCGCCGTGGGCATTTCCCAATGATAAAGCGTCTGGAATGTTTTCAGCCCGCGCTCAAGGCAGCCATCGACAAGGGGATCATAGAAATTCAGCCCTTCCTGGTTCACTTGGTCGCGCCCTTCGGGCAGGACCCGCGCCCAGCTGGTGGAAAAACGGTGGGCGTCCATGCCTGCATCTTTCAGCAGGTCTAGATCAGCGTCCATGCGGTGATAATGATCGCAGGCGATCGCGCCGTCCTCACCATGCACGACGTTGACCGGACCTTTGGCGAAGGTATCCCAATGAGTCGAGCCTGCTCCGCCAAAGGACGATCCTTCGATCTGATAGGCGGCGGTTGCGGCCCCGAACAGAAAACCTGCGGGGAAATCAGAACGGGACTGTTTCATGGCGGCTCCTTTAAGTTGACCCAATCAGTTGCCTTGGTGGCCCCAAATGAAAAGACCATGTGCGTAAGCACCGTTGTGTTCGCAAAGGTGCGTTGCTAGCAAAAGACAAAGGCAGACAAGGATGATGACGATGAGCGGACATAACATCGACAATGTTGCGAACCCCGATTGGTGGCGGGGGGCCGTGATCTATCAGATTTATCCGCGCAGTTATCAGGACAGTAACGGCGACGGGATTGGCGATTTGCTCGGGATCGTCAGCCGCATTCCTTATATCGCGTCGCTGGGTGTCGATGCGATCTGGATTTCGCCGTTCTTTACGTCGCCGATGAAGGACTTTGGTTATGATGTCAGCGATTATTGCGACGTCGATCCGATGTTTGGCACGCTTGCCGATTTCGATGCGGTGGTGGACATGGCGCACCGCTTCGGCATTCGCGTGCTGATCGATCTGGTGCTGAGCCATACCAGCGACCAGCATCCATGGTTTCAGCAAAGCGTGCAGGACCGCACCAACCCCAAGGCCGACTGGTATGTCTGGGCCGACCCCAAGCCCGATGGCACGCCGCCGAACAACTGGCTGTCGATTTTTGGCGGCAGCGGCTGGCATTGGTCGCCCCGGCGCGAGCAGTATTACCAGCACAACTTTCTGACTAGCCAGCCCGACCTGAACTTTCACAATAAGGAGGTTCAAGACGCGCTCTTGGAGGTCGCTCAGTTCTGGCTGCATCGCGGCGTTGATGGCTTCCGGTTGGATACGATCAACTTTTACACTTGCGATTCCGAATTGCGCGACAACCCGCCACTGCCCAAGGATCAGCGTAACGCGAACATCGCGCCGGCTGTGAATCCTTATAATCACCAGCTGCATGTCTATGATAAGAACCGGCCAGAAAACCTTGAATTCCTGCGTAAATTGCGGGCCGAGATGCAGCCCTACGGTGCTGCTGCCGTGGGCGAAGTCGGTGACGCGCAGCGCGGGCTGGAGATAATGGGCGAGTATACCCGCGGCGATGATCTGATGCAGATGTGCTATGCGTTCGAGTTTCTGTCCAACACCCAGCCGACGGCCGCCCGCATCGTCGAGGTGATGCAAGACGTGGACCGCGTGGCCGCCGATGGCTGGGCTTGCTGGGCATTTTCCAACCATGACGTTGTGCGCCACGTCAGCCGTTGGTCGCTGTCCACCGGCGCGCAGCGCATGTTCATTACACTGATCATGGCGCTGCGCGGGTCGGTCTGTATCTATCAGGGCGAGGAGCTGGGCCTGCCAGAGGCGGATTTGCGGTTCGAGGATCTGCATGACCCCTACGGCATCGAATTTTGGCCCGAGTTCAAAGGCCGCGACGGTTGCCGCACCCCGATGGTCTGGGACGCCGACGCGCAGAATGCCGGATTCTCGAATGCGCCGCGCACGTGGTTGCCAATTAGCGAGGCGCACCGCGAGCTGGCGGTGTCGACGCAGGAAAACGACCCAAGCGCCATTTTGCATCATTATCGCAAGGCGATCGCGTTCCGGCACAATCATCCCGTCCTGCGGACGGGCAGCCACGATGGTCTAAAATCCGACGGCGACGTGATCTATTTCACGCGCGAAGCCGAAGGAAAGAAGCTGTTCTGCGTCTTCAACGTGTCCGACAGCCCCAGCAGTTTCCACATGCCAGACGGCGACTGGCGGTCCGTTGGCCAAGAACTGGGAAGCGCCACGATCAACGAAGATGGCTGGCTGTATCTGGGACCGTGGCAGGCTTGCATGGCGCTGGACCGGACGGGAGAGCGCTAAAATGAATGTCCCTGAAAATACCTTTAAAACGCGTCTGCAAGCGGGAGAGGTGCTGACCGGCATCTGGTTGAGCAGCGCATCTTCGCTGTTGGCAGAACTGGCTGGGCGCGCGGGCTTTGACTGGTGCCTGATTGACGGCGAGCACAGCCCGCTGAGCCTGAGCGATATGCTGCCCCTGCTGCAGGCGCTGGCCGCGACCCCGGCATCCGCTGTCGTGCGGATCCCGGCGGCGCAGGACTGGATGGTGAAACAGGCGCTTGATATGGGGGCGCAGGCGGTGCTCGTGCCTTTGGTACATGACGCTGCTATGGCGCAGCATATGGCCAGCGCCATGCGCTATCCTCCAGGAGGTCATCGTGGTATGGGGGCTGCTATGTCGCGGGCCTCTGGCTTTGGTGCTATGACGCATTATGTGACACAAGCGAACCTGAATGCCTGTTTGATCGTGCAGGCCGAAAGCCGCGCCGCGCTGGACAATATCGACGCGATTGCCGCCGTAGAGGGGGTAGATGGTGTCTTTATCGGTCCTGCCGATCTGTCTGCGGACATGGGATTCGTGGGGCAGCCAGAGCATCCGGAGGTGGACGCGGCCATCGACCATATAGTCGCTCGTGCTCATGCCGCTGGCAAATTTGCGGGTGTGTTGACGTTTAATCCGGACCGCATCGCCAAGTATCGCGCGATGGGTGTTGAATTTCTTGGGGTCGGCGGGGATGTCGCGGTGCTTGGGACAGCGCTGAGGGCCTTGGCTCAGCAGGTGCGGGCGTAGCCGATTTTTCGTTGAAAAATCGGAGACTCCAAATTTTCGACGAAAATTTGGCTGGAGCCGCAGTTTGACCGCGCATGCATGGCAGATGACGATCAGGTCCGGTCTTGATTAGGCCAAAGCCGCGCCTGCGCACCTCCGCCTCGAACCGGTCTCGCCCGATTTAGCGGGC
>CAWUXN010000157.1:0-4300 GCA_963926415.1 uncultured Loktanella sp. | reverse complement strand
GGCACAGTTGGAGGCGCGATGGAAGGTGCCTTGCAAGGTTTTCGATCCATCGCGATGTCGCAGTTCTATGGCCTGCGCAACGCAAAGCTGGCCAACCCCTTTGCGGCTGCTGCCGCTGGCGGCGCAGTGCTGCGCCGTTTGCTGGACGATGCGTTCTGGGACGACGAAGATTACCGCCTGTTCTACAACATCAACTTCCCCCCCGTCCCCGCAGAGGATGTCAAAGGCATGCGCCTGACACGTCAAGGCATGCGACGCGGCGTGCATCACCGAGTCGAGGCGCAGGATGCCCCCACTGGCCGCCGTTTCATGTGGGTGCGTGCCGGCGATCAGCAAGTCCGCACAGCAGAGGGCACGGATGCGGCGGCGAACCTTGATGACTACGTCTCAATTACACCGCTGCGCGCCGATCTGACAGCACATGATGCGTTTGACAGGCTATCGGACAGGCTCGGGTGACGGACGCACAAACCAAGATGCAGTTTCTATTTGCCTTGCGCAGCAAGGGTGTAACCGACTCGCGTGTTCTGCACGCAATGGAAAAGATCGACCGCGCCGCTTTCGTGCGCGGTCTGTTCGCTGAGCGCGCCTACGAGGACATGCCCCTGCCCATCGCCTGTGGCCAGACCATCAGCCAACCGTCCGTCGTTGGCCTGATGACGCAAGCGCTGGACGTGCAACCGCGTCATAAGGTTTTGGAAATTGGCACAGGCTCTGGCTATCAGGCCGCGATCCTCAGTCAGCTTGCTCGCCGCGTCTATTCAATCGACCGCTTCAAGCGGCTGGTGGCTGATGCGCAAACCGTGTTCGATGCCCTTGGCATCGCCAACATTACCGCCACGACGGCAGACGGCAGCTTTGGCCTTGCCGAACAGGCCCCGTTCGACCGCATCCTGCTGACTGCCGCCGCCGAGGACCCGCCCGGCCCACTGCTGGCGCAATTGCGCGTTGGCGGCATTATGGTGCTGCCGGTGGGCCAATCCGATACCGTACAAAGCCTGATCCGCGTCACACGCCTTGAAAAGGGCTTTGACTACGAGGAATTGCGCCCAGTCCGGTTTGTCCCCTTGATCGAAGGGTTGGGTCAGGACTAGAACCATTGAAACGTCCCACATAAGGGGCAAATGGCCCCAACACGCGGGCAGGCCACGACAGGACACACGCAGCCATGACACTGAACTCCACTTCCAGATTGCGCCGATTTGCGTACGCAACTTCTGCGCTGGCCCTTCTTGCGGCTTGTGACACTGCGTTGCCGGATCTGGATTTGCGGGACAGGGCTGGCGGCTTTGACACCTCGCCCTCTGTCGCCAATCTGCCCAGCCGTCCAAAGCCAGACAACCGCGGTGTGATTTCCTATCCCGGCTATCAGGTCGTAGTCGCCAGGCGCGGCGACACCATCGCCAGCATTGCCGCCCGTCTGGACCAGAGTGCTGCGACGCTGGCGACCTTTAACGGCATCAGCATGGACACCGCCCTGCGCGAAGGTGAAGTCGTCGCCCTCCCGGGCCGCGTGACCGATCCATCACCTACCACAGGGACCACGAACACTAGCCCCATCGATATAAGTGGCATCGCGACGACCGCGCTGGATCGTGCGGCGCCCGTCGCCAGCGGTGGCCTTGCCCCCTTGACCGGGTCAGCAAGCGGGGTAGAACCGATCCGCCACAAAGTCCAACCGGGCGAGACGGCGTTTTCGATCAGCCGCCTGTACAACGTGCCCGTTAGCACACTGACCAACTGGAACGGCCTGTCCAGCGATCTAGATGTCCGCGACGGACAATACCTGCTGATCCCGCAAAACGATCGACCGGTCGACGTGACCGGCGGCCCGCTGGTCGCGCCGGGTCTGGGCAGCGTGTCCCCCGTGCCGCCGTCCGCCGCAGCGCCCCTGCCCCTCGAAGTGCCACAAGTCGCCAGCGCACCCGTCGTGGCACCGCCCGCACCCAAACTGGACGTGGCACCGCCGCGCACAGCCACCGTTGTTGCGCCGCCTGCCCCGGCTGCACCCGCTGCACCAGCCCCTGCCCCTGCCGCAAGCAGCAGTGCGCAATTCGTGCGCCCGGTGTCAGGCAGCATCATCCGCGACTATTCACCGGGTAAAAACGAAGGCATCGACATCGCAGCCGCAGCAGGCACATCGGTCAAGGCCGCCGACTCGGGCACCGTCGCCGCTGTGACCACGGACACTAGCGGCACGGCCATTGTCGTGTTGAAGCACGCAGGCAACCTGCTGACGGTCTATACTAACCTAGAGCTTCTGAGCGTGTCCAAGGGCGATTCCGTCGCGCGCGGTGCCATCTTGGGCAAGGTCAAAAGCGGCGATCCAAGTTTTGTGCACTTTGAAGTGCGGCGCGGGCTTGAGTCCGTCGACCCGAACGAATTCCTATAGAGATTACTCCCGCCGGAACCTCCGGCGGGAGTAATCTTCGCAAGATGATAATGGGGCCGCTTATCTAAGCGTTAAGCCCCTGCGGCCTGCAAGATCTGTGAAATATTGCCATGCGACGCGACCAGAGCGGCTGCCGCGGGTAGCTTGCCATTCGATCGCCTCTGCCCGCAGGGTCGCGTCGTCAATGTCGATGCCGTGGGCGACGCAATAGCCCCGGATCATCGCCAGATACTGATCCTGATCGCAGGGGTGGAAGCCCAGCCAAAGGCCGAAGCGGTCTGACAGGCTGACTTTTTCCTCGACCGCCTCTGCCGGGCTGATCGCGGTAGAGCGTTCGTTTTCAATCATGTCACGGGGCATCAGGTGCCGGCGGTTGGACGTGGCGTACAGAACGACATTGTCCGGCCGGCCCTCGATACCGCCATCTAGCACCGCCTTGAGCGATTTATAATGGCTATCGTCGTGGCTGAAGCTGAGGTCGTCGCAGAACAAGATAAACCGCTGATCTGTGCCCCGTAGCAGGTGCAGCAGACGGCTCATGCTGGGCAGATCCTCGCGCTGAATCTCGATGATCTTGAGGTCAGCAAAATCCGCATTAAGTTTGCCGTGGATCGCCTTGACGAGGCTCGATTTTCCCATGCCTCGCGCGCCCCAAAGCAGGGCGTTGTTCGCGGGCAGTCCGCGGGCAAAGCGTTCGGTGTTGGCCAGCAGTGTGTCACGGGACCGGTCGATGCCGACCAGCAGATCCACATTAACGCGGCTGACGTGCTGCACGCCATCCAGACGGTCTGGGTCAGCGTGCCATACAAATGCGCCGGCGGCTGCGAAATCAGGCGCCGTGGCAGGCCCTGGGCGCAGCCGCTCTAGCGCGGCTGCGATTCGTTCCAGCGGGTCGGTCACGGCTTGGGATCCGCGTCGTCATCAGTTGGATTGAGCGGATTGCCATACATATCTTCGTCCTCGCCCACGGTGCCATTAGCGCGTAATTCCGCAAGACGGATGCGTTCAATGCGGGCGACCAACTGGATTGATATTTCGTATAGACCGTAGATCACCGTGAACAGGATCACCTGGCTGACGACGTCCGGCGGGGTCGCCAGCGCGGCCATCAGCAGGATACCGACGACGGCATATTTGCGCGTGTTGCGCAGGCCGGCGGCGCTGACCAGACCGGCCTTGCCCATTAGGGTAAGCAGAACAGGCAGCTGGAAACAAAGGCCAAAGGCCACGATGAATTTGATCGTCAGGTTCAAATAGGCCTTGGCCGAGCCTTGGAACAGTAAGCCTGCGGCCTGAGTAGATGCCTCGGGTCCGTCGGTCAGCACGTTGCCCTGCTGAAATCCAAGGAAGAAGTTAAAGGCCAGCGGCGTGATGATGTAATAAGCGAAGGCCGCGCCTAGGAAGAACATGAACGGCGATGCCACCAGGAACGGCAGAAACGCGCCCTTTTCCGACTTGTAGAGGCCAGGCGCGATGAAGCGCCACATCTGGTAGCTGACGTAGGGGAATGACAGGCAAAGCCCGCCCAGTAGCGAGATCTGGATCGCGACGAAAAACCCTTCTTCCAACGCGATGAAGATCAGCCCGCAGTCCTGCCCTTCGGCGTCGAGCGCAGAACACAGGGGCAGGGTCAGGAAGTCAAAGATCGGGTTCCAAACGGTAAAACAGATGATCATGCCGACGATGAAGGCCATCAGTGATTTGATCAGGCGCGAACGCAATTCCGTCAGGTGCTCGAGCAGAGGTGCTGCGCTGTCGTCAAGGTCATCTGAAGCGCTCACGATTCACCTGCCAGGGTCTTTTTTTCGCTCGACTTCACGGGCTTAGCGGTTGACGTTGATGCGGTTGCCTTTGCTTTTGCTTTTGGCGCGACTTTGGTCTTTGGCTTTGGTGCCTGCGCTGGCGCTG
>CAWUXN010000156.1:0-3113 GCA_963926415.1 uncultured Loktanella sp. | reverse complement strand
GTCCACCGGGTCCAGCCCGGCCTGCCGGATCAGGTCGTATAGCTCGTCCGGGGTGATGAACTTGGCCCAGTCATGCGTGCCCTTGGGCAGCCAGCGCATGACCCATTCCGCCCCGACAATGGCCATGGCAAAGGATTTCGGGTTGCGGTTGATGGTCGAGCACAGGTGCAGCCCGCCCGGCTTTAGCAGTTGCTGGCAGGCGGTAAGGTAGCCTTGCGGATCGGCAACGTGCTCGACGACTTCCATGTTTAGGACGACGTCAAACTGTTCGCCCGCCGCTGCCATCGCTTCCGCTGTGCCGTGGCGATAGTCGATGTTCAGGCCAGATTTTTCGGCGTGGATTTGGGCCACGGGGATGTTGCGCGGGGCGGCATCGACGCCGACGACATCGGCACCCAGCCGGGCCATGGGCTCGCACAGCAAGCCGCCGCCGCAGCCGATGTCGAGGATACGCAGCCCAGCGAAGGGTTTGTCCACGCTCAGGTCGCGGTTGTATTCGGCGGCAATTTGGCGCGTAATATAGTCCAGACGGACCGGGTTCATCATGTGCAGCGGCTTGAATTTGCCTGTCTCATCCCACCACTCGTCGGCCATGGCCTCGAATTTTGCGACTTCGTGATCGTCAATGGTGTTCGTGGTCATCGGGACCTCCGGCTTTGCAATTGTGATCTGCAACGAGTCATGGTTTTGCCCGTTACTGCCCTATATAGGTGATCCATGGAAAACGTCCCGAACCAAAAGAGCGCAGTTGCGTATTTGTACCCGCCCCTTGATCCCTTTGATCAGCGTACTCTCGACGTGGGCGATGGGCACAAAGTCTATGTAGAGCAGTGTGGCAACCCTGCTGGTATTCCGGTCGTCGTGTTGCATGGCGGTCCGGGCGGGGGATGCAGCCCTGCGATGCGGCGCTATTTCAACCCCGAGAAATACCGCATCGTGCTGTTTGATCAGCGCGGCTGCGGCCGGTCGCGCCCCCACGCCAGTGTCGCCGCCAACACGACTTGGCACCTTGTTGCGGATATCGAGCTGATTAGGGACGCGCTGGGCATCGACCGTTGGGTTGTCTTTGGCGGCAGTTGGGGAGCGACTTTGGCGCTAATCTATGCGCAAAGCCATTCGAACCGGGTCGCAGCGCTGGCGCTGCGCGGCGTTTTCTTGATGACGCAAGGTGAACTGGATTGGTTTTATGGCGGTGGCGCGGGGCGATTCTGGCCTGACTTGTGGCAGCGGTTTGTGCAGCTAGTGCCAGAGGATGAGCGCGGAAATCTGATCGCGGCCTATCACAAACGCCTGTTTTCCGGTGACATGATGACCGAGACGAAATACGCCCGCGCTTGGGCGCAGTGGGAAAATGCGCTGGCCGCAATCGACAGCGATGGCGTGACCGGCGACAGCCCTGCAGATTACGCGCGTGCTTTTGCCCGGCTGGAAAACCACTACTTTCAACATCATGGCTGGTTGGATGCGGACCATCAGATTTTGGCCCGCACTGACCGTCTGGCAAATATCCCGGGTGTCATCGTGCAGGGGCGCTACGACATGATCTGTCCACCGCTGTCGGCTTATACACTGGCACAGCAATGGCCGCAGGCAAAACTGACCTTTGTCGGACGGGCCGGGCATGCCTTGTCAGAGCCAGGGATCAGCGCCGAATTGGTGCGCGCCATGGACCGATTTGCCACTGACAGGACGCGGTTGGGGGTCTGATAGACGCCGCGCTTGCAGTGGGCTGCGTTTTGGTCTAAGCGATCAACTAACAGCGGCGTGCTGGCCTCCACCCCCAGCGCCCAACCGGAATTCGCAACGGGCCGCGCGCCCGTTTTTTTGTGCTTGGAGATGTCCATGAACGACCTGATCGCCAAAGCGGCCATCGACCGCCGGATCGCAGAGATTATCACCCCTGTCATTGAGGACTTGGGGTTTGAGGTCGTGCGTATTCGCCTGATGACGGGCAAGGAATCGACGCTTCAGATCATGGCTCAAAAGGCTGATGGCACGATCGAAGTTGATGACTGCGGCCAGATCAGCACCGCCGTCGGTGCTGTAATGGACGTCGAAGACCCGATCCTTGATGAATACACGCTGGAAGTCAGCAGCCCTGGCATCGACCGCCCGCTGACCCGCCTGAAAGACTTTGATCAATGGCGGGGATTCGAGGCTAAGATCGAGACAGAGCAGTTGATCGATGGGCGCCGCCGCTTTAAGGGCGAACTGGCTGGTGTTGAAGGCGACGAAGTTCTGATTACCATTCCTGCTGGCGATCACGGCAAGGAAGAGGTTACCATTGGTCTGAAATTCGACTGGTTGTCGGATGCAAAGCTGGTGCTGACAGATGATTTGATCCGCAACGTGTTGCGCGGACGTAAGGATGCGGGCCAGATCGACGAGGCCCAATTCGACGAGATTGAAACCATCATTGATGGGGATGAGGAGAACACCTGATGGCCATTACGTCTGCAAACCAGCTAGAGCTGCTGCAAACCGCCGAGGCGGTTGCCCGCGAGAAGAACATCGAACCCGGCCTGGTGATCGAGGCGATGGAGGAATCCCTCGCACGCGCTGCAAAGTCGCGTTACGGCGCTGAAATGGACATCCGTGTCAGCATCGACCGCAAGACGGGCCGGGCGACGTTTACCCGTGTTCGCACGGTCGTCGAAGAAGACGAATACGAGAATTATCAGTCGCAGTTCACGCTGGAAACGGCGAAGGATTGGATCAAGGACGCCAAGATTGGCGATACGCTGGTCGAAGAAGTACCCCCGGTCGAGCTGGGCCGGATCGCTGCGCAGTCGGCCAAGCAGGTCATCCTGCAAAAGGTCCGCGAAGCCGAGCGTGACAAGCAATACGAAGATTTCAAGGATCGTGCTGGCACGATCATCAACGCGCTGGTCAAGCGCGAGGAGTACGGAAACGTCATCGTTGACGTGGGTTCGGGCGAAGCAATTCTGCGGCGCAACGAAAAGATCGGCCGCGAAGCCTATCGACCCGGCGACCGCATCCGTTGCTACATCAAAGATGTGCGCCGCGAACAGCGTGGGCCGCAAATTTTCCTGTCGCGGACCGCGCCGGAATTCATGGCCGAGCTGTTCAAGATGGAGGTGCCTGAAATCTAT
>CAWUXN010000155.1:0-3706 GCA_963926415.1 uncultured Loktanella sp. | reverse complement strand
GCGCCGCCTATGCCGCAGTTCGCACCCTTGGGATCGGTCAAACAGGCCTACGTCATCGGCCGAGAGGCTGAAGGCTTTGCCCGCCAACTGCCGGGGATTGAGGCAGAGGTCTGTGGCACGATGGATGTCGCCGTCGCCCGTGCCCGCGCCGATGCGCAGCCTGGAGAGGTCGTGCTTTTGGCTCCAGCTTGCGCGTCTTTTGACCAATACGACAGCTTTGCTGAACGCGGTGATGATTTTACGGCGCAGGTGCTGGGCGGGATGTAGCAAGGCCGATCTTTCGCCGAAAAATCGGAGTGGGCGCGGCACATCTCAACCTGCGCCCACTCCTGAATTTTCGTAGAAAAATCGGCTTTAGCGGGCTGCGATTGCGGTTCCCGCCGCCCAGCCCGATGACCACGCCCATTGGAAGTTATATCCGCCCAGCCACCCCGTGACATCGACCGCCTCGCCAATGGCAAAAAGGCCGGGAACAGTTTTGGCTTCCATTGTCCGAGAGTTCAGCGCCGCAGTGTCACTTCCGCCCAGTGTGACCTCGGCAGTACGGTAACCTTCAGTCCCGCTTGGGGTCAGCTGCCACTGGTGCAGGGTCGTGCCCAGATCACGCAGCACGGTGTCTGACAGATCCGCCAAGTTTGCGGTGGGCCAATCCGGGGACAGGTATTGCACCAGTCGTGCGGGCAGGTGGCGTGACAGAACACTCGTCAAGCCCTTGCGGCCTTCGCTTTGCTTTGCGGCGATCAGTATATCGCCCAGCTGCGCAGCGGGGGACAGATCGACCGTGATTGCCTGACCATCGGTCCAATATGACGACGTCTGCAAGATTGCGGGGCCGGACAGGCCGCGGTGCGTGAACAGCAGCGCTTCGTCAAAGCCGGGGCCTTGTGCGGTCACGCGCGCGGCCAGGGCCGTGCCGGCCAGCGGTTTGAAGCGGTCATCGGTAAAGGTTAAGGGCACCAGACCGGGGCGCGGCGTTATCAGCGGCAGTTCGAACTGGTCCGCCACGCGGTAGGCCAGATCGGTCGCGCCCATCTTGGGGATCGATTTGCCTCCTGTCGCCAGGATCAGGTTGTCGGCGGTCACGTCTGTGTCGCGGCCCTGCCGGGTCAGTATGACATGAAAGGTGCCGTCATGGCGGACCCCACCGACAGATGTCTCTAACCAGATTTTCGCTCCGGCGCGGTCCGCCTCGGTCAGTAGCATTTGTACGATCTGCTTGGCAGAGCCATCACAAAATAGCTGACCCAGCGTCTTTTCGTGGTGGGCGATCCCATGGGCATCGACCAGCGCGATAAAATCCCACTGCGTGTAGCGCGATAGGGCGGATTTCGCGAAATGCGGGTTCTGGCTGATGAAGCGGTCTGGGCTGGTATGCATATTGGTGAAATTGCAGCGCCCGCCGCCAGATATCCGGATTTTCTCGCCCGGCGCGCGGGCGTGATCGATAACCAGCGTATCGGGTCCCGCGTAGGCGGCGGCCATCAGGCCGGCGGCCCCAGCGCCAAGGATCAATGTGCGGACTTGCATGTTTTCGAACTGGCGTGGAATACGTCCCGTTGCAAGGGGTTGGGACCATGATTTTCAGCCTCTGCGCGATTTGAAGTGGAAATGACGCGCAGGCTGGGTTAAGCTAAGCAGATAGATCCGCGGCAAACGCGGACATTGAGGCAGACAAGGCGGTAATACGATGACCGAAATGGTGTATGGCTCGCTGCGCGTTGTGGCAGGTGATCCTGTTCTGCCGCGCTGGTGGCGGACGATCGACAAATGGAGCATGTGCTGCATCCTGGCGCTATTCGGGATAGGGCTGCTTCTGGGGCTCGCGTCTTCGCCGCCGCTTGCGGCCAAGAATGGGCTGAGCCCCTTTTATTACGTGACCCGGCAGGGTTTTTTCGGCGGTATGGCCCTGATTGCCATGTTTGGCGTGTCGATGATGACCCCTGTCATGGTGCGGCGTCTGGCTGTGATCGGTTTTGCCTGCGCCTTTGTCGCACTGGCCTTGTTGCCGGTATTTGGCACTGATTTCGGCAAGGGTGCCGTGCGCTGGTATTCCTTCGGCTTCGCCTCGGTCCAGCCCAGCGAGTTCCTGAAGCCCGGCTTTGTCGTTGTCGCCGCTTGGTTGATGGCTGCGGGGCTGAGCGTGGGCGGCCCCCCGGGGAAGATGTATTCCTTTATCCTGACCATCGTAATCGTGGCCTTTCTGGCCCTGCAGCCTGACTTTGGCCAGGCCTGCCTTGTGCTGTTTTCTTGGGGCGTCATGTATTTCGTGGCCGGGGCACCGATGGTGCTGCTGGCCGGTCTGGCCGCAGGCGTGGTCGCGGTTGGCAGCTTTGCCTACAACATGTCCGAACACTTTGCCCGGCGCATCGACGGCTTCCTTAGCCCTGATGTCGATCCGCGCACGCAGCTCGGCTATGCCACCAACGCGATCCGCGAAGGCGGGTTCTTTGGCGTGGGCGTCGGGGAGGGGCAGGTGAAATGGTCGCTGCCGGACGCGCATACGGACTTTATCATCGCTGTCGCCGCCGAGGAATATGGCCTGATTTGCGTCATGGCGATCATCACGCTGTATGGTGTGATCGTTGTGCGCAGCCTGATGCGCCTGATGAAAGAACGCGATCCTTTCGTGCGGCTGGCCGGGACGGGTCTGGCTTGCGCTTTTGGTGTTCAGGCGATGATCAACATGGGCGTCGCCGTGCGTTTGCTGCCAGCCAAGGGGATGACCTTGCCGTTCGTCAGCTATGGCGGATCGTCCTTGATTGCGGGCGGTATTGCCGTGGGCATGTTGCTGGCGCTGACGCGTTCGCGCCCTCAGGGTGAGATTGGCGATATTCTGATGCGGCGGGTGGGGCGATGATCTGCCGCGGCCCCAAGTGGGGGGGCAGCCCCCCACACTGCGGACCCCCCCCGGTGTTTGTACAGCCAAATGAACGGGGGGCATTATGCCACTTTTGATGATGGCGGCCGGTGGGACCGGTGGACATATGTTTCCAGCGCAGGCCTTGGCCGAGGCGATGCTGGATCAGGGCTGGCGGGTCAAGCTGAGCACCGATCCACGCGGCGCGCGTTATGTTGGCGGGTTCCCGGACGCAGTTGAGATCGTTGAAGTGGATAGCGGCACCTTTGCCCGCGGTGGCGCGGTGGCCAAGCTGATGGTGCCGGGGCGGATCGTCGGCGGCGCGCTGAGCGCGATAATGGCGATGCGGCGCGACCGGCCGGATGTGGTCGTGGGCTTTGGCGGTTATCCCGCCATTCCTGCGATGACGGCGGCGACATTGCTGCGGATTCCGCGCATGATCCATGAACAGAACGGCGTGTTGGGACGGGTCAATCAGGTCTTTGCCAAGCGCGTGGATATGGTCGCCTGCGGGACGTGGCCGACGATCTTGCCTGCTGGTGTGACTGGCGAGCATGTGGGCAACCCGGTACGGCAGGCCATTCTGGACAGGGCCGGGGCATCGTATATTCCGCCGGGCGATTATCCGATATCGGTGCTGGTGGTGGGCGGATCGCAAGGTGCACGCATTCTGTCGGACGTGGTGCCTGCGGGGGTCGCGGCCTTGCCAGAGGCGCTGCGCCGGAACATCCGCGTGTTCCAGCAGGCCCGGGCCGAGGATGTGGACCGCGTGAATGCCTTTTACGCCGCCCGGGGGATTCATGCGGATATCCGCACATTCTTTGACGATATGCCGACGCGGTTGGCCGA
>CAWUXN010000154.1:0-4792 GCA_963926415.1 uncultured Loktanella sp. | reverse complement strand
GCGGTCCTTGAAGGTGCCTGGCTCGCCCTCGTCCCCGTTAACGGCCATCAGGCGGGGGGCAGATTCTGATCGCACAAAGCTCCATTTCTTGCCCGATGGAAATCCTGCGCCGCCAAGGCCACGCAGACCAGACGAGGCGATGCGGTCCTGCACCGATTCCCAGTCGCCGTGGCCGCGGAGTTCAGCCAGCGTGTCATAGCCGCCGTGGGCGCGGTAGGAGTCCAGCGGCTGATACTCCGGGATATCCGGATGGGTGCGACCCGCCGCGATCGCCGCCTGCACTTTATCGAAGGTCGCATGATCCACCGAGTGGTGCCCCAGATGCACCGCTGGCGCGCTATCGCAGCGCCCCACGCAGGGCGCACGCAGCACACGGACTTGGCCTAGGTCCAGCCCGTCCGTCAGCGCCTGCTTCAGCGCTTGCGCGCCTGCCAGTTCGCAAGACAGCGAATCACATACGCGGATGGTCAATACGGGCGGCGGTGCCTCGCCCTCTTTCACCACGTCAAAGTGGGCGTAGAAGGTTGCGACTTCGTAGACCTCGGCCTGAGACAGGCGCATATCTTCGGCCAGCGCGCGCAGATGGGCGGCAGACAGGTGGCCGTAACGGTCCTGCACAAGGTGCAGATATTCGATCAGCATGTCGCGCGGGTGCGGGCCATCACCGATCAGGGTGCGAACCTCGGCCCACGCCGCATCATCCAACTGCCGCCCCTTAGGCGTGCGCCGCCCTTTGCCACGGCCCGATTTCCAGACCCCGTCCTTTTGATCCAGCGCCATGCTCTGCCCCCCATGTCGTGCCCGTCTAACATACGGCGGCGGGGCAGGAGGAGCGATGGAAAAGCGACACAATGGATGGCGGCTGCGGTGCGACCAATGATAATGCCTGCACCATTTGCCCCCAATCACCACGCGGATGATGGTATACGGGCCCCGAACCCAATTCTCGCCCAACTGGTTGCCATGCTCCTTTTCGCCCTTGCCACCCTTGTGCCGCTACCCCTGATCGCGCTGGCTGCTTCGCAGGGCGGAGTCTGGGTGCTGGCAGCGCTGGTTTACATGACGGTCTTTAGCTATCTTCTGGATAAGTTGGCGGTTATCGCGCAGCCGCAAGCCGCTGATCCGCAGGCCGAATTTCCCGCCGCCGATGTGCTAAGCGTCATGCTGGGCATCGGGCATCTGATCATGCTCGCGCTTATCGTCTGGACCATTGGGCAGCGCAGTCTTGGGCCTGTCGGCACAGCCGGGCTGTTCATCGCGGTGGGGCTGTATTTCGGGCAGGTCAGCAATGCCAACGCGCACGAGCTGATCCACAAGAGCGGCCGCAGTCTGCACCAGCTGGGGCAGTGGATCTATGTCTCGATGCTGTATGGCCATCACACCTCGGCGCATGTGCTGATCCATCACCGGCTTGTCGCCACGCCGGACAATCCGGCAACGGCGCGGCTGGGAGAAGGGTTCTGGGCCTATGGCCCTCGCGCTCGGGGCAGCGAATTCCGGCAGGGGTTTTTAGCCGAGACCGCCCGGCTGGACCGCGTGGGTCGCAGCATATGGCATCATCCATATGTGACATACCTCGGCGGCGGAGCGGCAATACTGCTGGCGGCTTTTGCCCTTGGCGGCTGGCGCGGCTTGGCCTGGTATCTGGCGCTGATCGCCTGTGCGCACGTGCAACTGCTGCTGTCGGATTACGTTCAGCACTATGGCCTGATGCAAAAACCCGAACCAAGCGGCAGGATCGAACCCATCGGCCCGCGTCACAGCTGGAACGCGCCGCATTGGTTTTCCGCGGCCCTGATGCTGAACGCGCCGCGCCACGCCAACCACCACGCGCACCCCCAGTGTCCCTTTCCGGCACTGAGCGTTGATATCGACAGCCCGACCCCGCCCCGATCCCTGCCCACCATGGCCACGCTTGCGCTGTTTCCGTCGCTGTGGCGGGTCGTGATGGACCGCCGGGTGCGGCGCTGGACGGCCGCATGATCAAGGCGCTGATCCTTGCCCTGACGCTTGCCACACCGGCGCTGGGACAGGTGCTGGATGGCGACGGCTTCGATACCTATGTCAGCGGCAAGACCCTGACCTTTGCCCAGCCTGATGGCACACCCTTTGGGGCAGAGGCCTATGGCAACGACCGCAGCGTCACGTGGTCCAGCACGCAGAGCCTTTGCCAGACGGGCCGCTGGTTCGACCGAGGTGGGCTGATCTGTTTCACCTATGACACCGACCCGGAACCAAAATGCTGGACCGTGACTCGCACAGAGCGCGGCCTACGCGCGCAATCGACGACCGGCACCGTCCTGTTGGAGGCGTCAGAGGCCCCGGTCCCGCTGGTCTGCCCGGGGCCAGAACTACTGTCCTAGAGGGTTATGCGACCGTCGCTGAATTCGATCTCGACCTTTGCGGCCTTGGCGACGGCTTGCGTTGATGTCACCACAGCGCCATCGGCCCGCACCACCGCATAGCCGCGTTTGAGCGTCTCGCGGTATCCAAGCGTTTCGCGGACGCGGTCCAACGCCTCTAGCCGGGCGCGGCGCTGGTCCTGCTGGCGGGAAGCCCGGTCCGACAAAAGCTGTGTCCATTGCCCCAGACGCTCGCGTTTGCGGCCAAGGTCAGGCGGGGCCAAACGCACTTTCCCCAAGGCGGATCCTGCATCAGCAACGCGGCGCTGCAAGGCAGGTTCCAACCGCGCCACCAAGGCATCCAGACGCCTGCGTTGTTCCGCAATCCCGCGGTGCAACACGCCGGGCCGCAGGGCAGCATCGGCCAATTTCACACGTTTCTTGGCCGCTGCCGCCTGCAATGCGGCTGGTAGCCGTTCCCCAAGATAATCCAGCCGTTGCCGTGGCCCCTGCAGCAGCGCATCGCGTTGCGGCAGGGCGCGAGCCAGATCGCGTACACGCTGTTGGCGCAGGCCAAGCCCTTGACTGACGGCCCGGCTGATCCGCGCGCCTTGGCTGTCCAAGGCCGCGAACAGATCCAGCCGGACCGGCACCGCCATTTCGGCGGCCGCAGTTGGCGTGGGCGCGCGCCGGTCGGACACAAAATCGATCAGCGTCGTGTCCGTCTCGTGCCCCACGGCAGATATCAGGGGAATCTGGCTTTCAAAAGCGGCACGGACCACGACTTCCTCGTTAAAGCCCCATAAATCCTCGAGCGAGCCACCGCCGCGCGCCACGATCAGCAGATCGGGCCGGGGCAATGCGCCGCCCGGCGTCATCGCGTTAAAACCGCGGATGGCCGCCGCCACATCGGCCGCGCATTTCGCGCCCTGAACGGCGACCGGCCACACCAGCACCTTGCGCGGAAAGCGGTCCCGCAGGCGGTGCAGGATATCGCGAATTACCGCGCCAGAGGGCGATGTGACGACGCCGATGATTTCCGGCAGGAATGGCAGGGCCTGCTTATGACCTAGATCGAACAGCCCCTCTGCCTGCAGCAGCGCCTTGCGCTTTTCCAGCATCGCCATTAGCGCGCCCGCCCCGGCGGGGACGATATCTTCGATTATGATTTGATACTTGGACTGACCGGGAAAGGTGGTCAGCTTGCCGGTGGCGACGACCTCCATCCCCTCTTCGGGCAGTTGCGGCAGTTCATCGGCGCGGCCTTTCCAGATGATGCCAGAAATAACGGAGCGGTCGTCTTTTAGATCCAGATACATATGGCCCGAACGCGGACGCGACACGCGCCCCACCTCGCCGCGAATGCGCACATGGCCGAATTCGCTCTCGATAATCGACTTCACGGCACCAGAAATCTCGCTGACCGTAAACTCGGGCGCGTTGCTGGCGGGGGTGGCGTGTTCGAAAAGGTCCATCAGGGTGCCCTTGTGATGTGTCGGCCCTGACCTTAGAACGCATCCCAACCAAGGCCAAGCGGAGAGACCCCCATGAACATCCTGATCCTGGGCAACGGCGGACGCGAACATGCGCTGGCCTGGGCCATCAAGCAGAACCCCAAGTGCGATCGTCTGATCGTTGCACCGGGAAATGCGGGCATCGCACAGCTGGCCGAATGTGCGTCGCTTGATATTTTAGACGGTGCCGCGGTGGTAGATTTCGCATCGCAAAACGCCATCGATTTCATCATTTTCGGGCCAGAAGCGCCCCTTGCCGCAGGCGTTTCCGATATTTGCCGCGCTGCAGGATTTTCAGTTTTCGGACCTTCTGCTGCTGCAGCGCAGCTAGAATCGTCGAAATCTTTCACAAAAACGATCTGCGACGCCTGTGACGCACCAACCGCTGCCTACGGTCACTTCACCCACCCCGATGACGCACGCGACTATGTGAAAACCCAAGGCGTACCGATCGTGATCAAGGCTGACGGCCTTGCCGCAGGCAAAGGCGTCGTCGTCGCCATGACCATGGACGAGGCGCTAGCCGCCATTGATGACATGATGGGCGGCCAATTCGGCGCGGCCGGGGCCGAGGTCGTTGTCGAAGAGTTCATGGACGGCGAAGAAGCGTCGTTTTTCGTGCTGTGCGACGGCAAAACCGTGCTGCCGATCGGCACGGCGCAGGACCACAAACGCGCCTATGACGGCGATACCGGCCCCAACACCGGCGGTATGGGAGCCAATACCCCTGCCCCGGTGATGAGCGAGGAAGTGACGCAAAAGGCGCTGGATCAGATCGTGCGCCCGACGATGGCCGCCATGGCGGCACGCGGCACGCCCTTTACCGGCGTGCTTTTTGTCGGGTTGATGATCAAGGATGGCCAGCCGCGCCTAGTGGAATACAATGTCCGCTTTGGCGACCCCGAATGTCAGGCGCTTATGATGCGCCTTGGCGGT
>CAWUXN010000153.1:0-3331 GCA_963926415.1 uncultured Loktanella sp. | reverse complement strand
ATAGGATCGACCGTCGCTTTCTGCCGTTGGCAGGCGGCCCCCGCGCAGGTTGATTTGCAGCGCGGCCAGCATCCTTTCTGGCAGAGAGAGGTTCGCATCGCGGTCTTGCCGGGTTTTGATGTAGTCGGCCTTTTGTGTGCCGGATTTGACATGTTTATTGCCCGCTTTGTGCGCGGCAACTGTCGCCTCCCATGCGGGCTCTTTCCGTGTCGCCGTGCCATAGTCATGGCCCACAAAAATGCGTGTGTCATTCGGCAGGGCAAGGATCGTTTGGATCGAATTCCACAGATCCTCTGCATCGCCGCCGGGGAAATCGGCGCGGCTGGTGCCGGCGTCGGGCATCATCAGGGTATCATGGACAAAGGCCGCATCGCCGCAGACATATGTAATCGACCCTAGCGTATGCCCGGACGACAGGATGACCTGCACCGTCAGATCGCCAATCGTGAAGCTGTCACCATCCGCAAAAAGCCGGTCAAAATCACGTTCGGGATCAAAGGCATCCTGAGTATTGTAGATCTTGCGCCACAGGGTCGCGATATCGCGGATCTTCTCTCCGATGGCGGTGGGGGCGTTGAAGCGGTCCCGCAGATGCGCAGAGGCCATCACGTGGTCGGCATGGGGGTGGGTGTCCAGCACCCAGACGACAGAAAGCTGGTTGTCGGCCACAATCGTGGCGACCTGATCCATGCTGCGCGTATCTGTGCTAAAGCTTTTGGGATCGAAGTTCCAAACCACGTCAATGACAGCGGTCTGCCGCGTTGCGGGGCAGGCGCAGATATACTGGATAGAGCCTGTATCCGGCTCGTAAATGCCCCAAATGTCCGGACTATTAGGCCCGGTCGATGGGGATTTGCAGACGATGGGCGATTTCTGCAGGCTCATATTTTCACACTCCGGTTCTGGTCAGGTAAGGGTGTCGGCTGCGGATCAGCGACTTGTTGCCCCATATGTCCGGGCCGGGGCGGGACGCCAGTTTGGCAGCCCGCGTGGCATTTCATGTCAGTCTGAGATGTAACCCATTAAAACCTGTGAGGGTTCCATTGGGTACTGCGGCTGTTTGTGCCGCCCTCTTTGTCAGCGGATCGTTCAGGTTACGATTACGATATACATCGCTTTTTCACAGGATAATTCAGCCCAGCGTCAGGAAGTACGATGCGTATTTTCATTTTATTAAATTCTGGGGTGCTACCCAATGGCGGTGATCCACGACTTCGCAAAGGGCGACCCACATGATGAATGTACTTCGAACGGCCCTTTGTATGGTTGCTATCATGGCCGGAAACGCTGTGCCGGCGGACACGCTGCGCATTGGAGGCACGGGCGTCGCGCTTGGCGGGATGGGCCATCTTGCCGCTGCTTTTGAACAAATTCATCCCGGCACGACGATCGACATGCTCCCTAGTCTTGGCAGCGGCGGCGGGGTCAAGGAGCTATTGGCTGGTACCGTCGACGTCGGTCTGATCTCTCGGCCCCTCAAAGCGGTAGAGGATGAGGCCGGGACATCCGCGAAGATTTACGCATTCCCCCCGCTTGCCGTTGTGACATCGCTGGGAACCCAAGTCGACAATGTTACGACCGAAGATCTGGAGGCGATGTATTCCGGCACGATGTCGCATTGGCCCGATGGCGGCGTCATCTGGGTCGTTATGCGCCCGGCGTCGGAAACCGATACCCAGTTGTTACGCACCTTGTCCGACGCGATGGCGGTGGCAATCGATCTTGCGCTGGACCGCCGCGGCCTGATCAGCGCAACGAACGATCAAGAAAATGCCAAAACGCTGGAAGCGCTGTATGGCTCTATCGGGCTGGTGGCCCTCTGTCAGATCAAGGCGGAAGGGCGCAAGCTCAGAATCCTGACGCTGGATCGCAAAGCCCCGGAAGTTCGGGAGGATTTCGGTCTGGTGGCGGCGAGCGGCGGCATCATTGCCGCGCTGGACGACGACCGCACCAAGCTGAACCTTGATGCCATGCTGTCAAACCTGACCTATCTGGCGCTGGACGGCACGATCGAAGAACAGGCCGAGTTGTTCGCTGATTTGCATTGGAACTCGATTAGGCATCTGGCGGCCTATGCGGACGGCACCATCGCCTTTGCAATGTAGGGAGAGGAGAGGTCAATCCGCCCCTGCTGGGCCTGAATCGCAGGGGGCAGGCCCCTGTTTTTTGCGAATTATCGGATGCCACGGCTACGCGGATGCGGAATTAGGCTGGCAGCGTCACCTCGAAGCGGCGGGGAGCCGTGTCGCGATCACCTCGCCCGAGGGCGGTGTGCTGGCGATTTTTGACCTGAATGGCGCATTCATCGACATGCCTTAGCGGGCTGATGTCTGCGGGATTGGTGCGGCACCGGATGGCTTTATGCTGACTGACGGGTTTGGCGGCATCGCCCGGTTCGGGGCCAGCGGGTTGTCGGGGTTGCGGCCTTTGAGGTCGCTTGGGATAACCATCTGATCGTGATTTGATCGACTGCCTGCCGCTTCATTCGACCGGCGGTCAACTCGGCCTTTGTCGCACTGCGGCGGTTCTATAAGCTGGCCGCAGCCCTCGCCCGTTCCGGCCTGCGGCCCAACGTCAAGGAGGCCGCGATGGCTGGCGACGACGATCAGGATATGACGACTTGCGCCCTGTGCGGCACCGCGATGGTGCGCCGCGACGGTGTATCGCTGGATGTTATACGGCCCGATATGGCGGCGATGATCATGGTAGATCACCCAGATATGGATCCAAGCGCCCCGATCTGCCGCGCCGACCTGGCGCGCTATCGCAGGAAATATTTGGAACATATCCTGACCGACGAGGCAGGGCGCCTCAGCGCGCTGGACCGCGAGGTGATTGATGCGCTTGCCTCTGGTCAGGTGCTGGCGCAGGCACCAGAGAATTATGAAGACATGACCGCCTACAGCTTTGGCGACCGCATGTCGGACCGGGTGGCGGCCTTTGGCGGGTCGTGGACCTTTATCATCGGCTTTGTGGTGACGCTGCTGGCATGGATGTTGCTGAACGTGACCGGGCTGCTGTTCCGGGTGTTCGATCCCTATCCGTTCATCTTTTTGAACCTAATCCTGTCCTGTGTTGCGGCCTTGCAGGCCCCAATCATCATGATGAGCCAGCGCCGGCAGGACGAAAAGGATCGTATCCGCGCCGAGAGCGATTACCGGATCAACCTGAAGTCAGAGCTGGAAATCCGGTCCCTGCACGAAAAGATCGACCACCAGTGGGAGCATCTCTTGCGGATCCAACGGGCGCAGTTGGATATGGCTGACCCAATAGACACTCTGCCGGGGCAGTAGGGGGGCAGCCGTATAAAGGTTCCATGACGCGGGACCTC
>CAWUXN010000152.1:0-2884 GCA_963926415.1 uncultured Loktanella sp. | reverse complement strand
ACGGCGGCGCTGGCAAGGCTGACAAGGCGCACAATCGCTTGCGGCTCTGACGTCAGCAGCAGCACGCCGCAGCGGCTGCAATACGCCTTTGTGCCCTCTGGTAGATCCTGTTCCAGATGAATGGTGTCGCAATGCGGACAGGCGATCAGGTCGTCAAGCGGGGGCAGGGTGGTTGTGTCGATCATGGGGCGCGGCACTTGACTTTGCTTGGGGCAGCATACCTGCTGCAGGGATCATTAAAGGGCATCCTAATCGCAATCTGCGGCAATGGCTACGCCCGCCACAAAAGGTTCCTATGACAGATTTCATCTTTGCCCCCGCCGACCAGCCCAGCCTGCCGGTCGCCGGTGCGTCCGCGCGTTTCCCGGTGCGGCGGATTTTTTGCGTCGGGCGCAACTATGCCGCCCACGCCGCCGAGATGGGAAACGAGGTCGACCGTGCCGCGCCGTTCTATTTCACCAAATCCGCCGATGCGATCCTGCAATCGGGGCAGAACATGCCATATCCGCAGGCTACCGCCAATCTGCACCACGAGATCGAGCTGGTCGTCGCCATCGGCCCGTCCGTCGGCCTAAGCAATGCGCCCGCGGGCGAGGTCGCGATCTTTGGCTATGCGGTCGGCCTTGATATGACGCGCCGCGATCTTCAGGCGGCGGCCAAGGACGGGCGTAAGCCGTGGGACACGAGCAAGGACTTTGAGAACTCTGCCATCATCGGCGCGATCACTCCGGCAGAAGGTGCCTTGCTGGACGCAGCGCATATTCGGCTGGATGTGAACGGTGTCACGCGACAGCAGGCCCCGCTGTCCGACATGATCCAAAGCGTTGATGCGATCATCGCGCATTTATCGACGCTTTATCATCTGCGCTCTGGCGATTTGATTATGACGGGCACCCCGGCTGGCGTGGGCGCGGTGCAGCGCGGCGATACGCTGTCCGGCATCATCGACGGGCTGGAGTCTGTCACAACCACCATTCTTTAAACTATCTGGGGCGGCCCGCATCACAGGCCGCCCCAGATTGGATCAAGCCGCTATGTCAGCCTTAATCTTGTCGCCGATAATCTCGGCGGTGGCGGCTGACAGGGTCCAGCCAAGGTGGCCATGCCCGGTGTTGTAATAGACGCCCTGTCGCTTGCCCGAATCGACCTTGGGCAGCATGTTCGGCATCATCGGGCGCAGACCGGCCCAAGGGATCGCGTGTTCGGTGGCCACTTCAGGAAAGTAATCCTCGACCCAGCGCACTAGCGGCTGCACCCGGTCGTCGCGAATATCCCAGTTGTAGCCGTTGAACTCTGCCGTGCCCGCGATGCGCAGGCGGTCATTGCCCAGACGGCTGGTGACGACCTTTGCGTTGTCGTCCAGCAGGCTGACCCAGGGGGCGGCTTCGCGACTGACGTCATCGTCCAGCTTAACCGTGATGGAATAGCCTTTGACCGGATAGATATTTACCCGGTCGCCCAACATCCTGCCGAACTTGCGGCTGGACACACCTGCGCAGATCACGACGGCATCAAATTCCCCATCAGACTTTGCGCCCTTGTTGTCCTTCCACTTGACGACGTGGCCCGTCTCACTTGGGGTGATCTTGGTCACGTCAGAGCTATAGTGGAACGTCACGCCCTTTTTCTGGCAGGCATCTGACAAGCCGCGGCTGTACATGTGAATGTCGCCAGTAGCATCGGAGGGCGTGAAAAAGCCACCGTAAAATTCGCCATGCACTGCCGGTTCGATCGTCTTGATCTCTGAAGGGGACACCGCGTCGCGGGTCAGACCGCCTTCGGCCAGCAGAACGTTCACGCGGGCGGCGTGGTCATAGTCCTTTTTGTTCTTGTAAACATGCAGGATCCCGCGCTCTTCGATATCAAATGCAAAGCCTTCTCTGGCGGCGGTTGCATGCAGGTGTTCACGCGCGGCAATCGCAAGGCGCACAGTTTCGACGGTGTTTTTGCGGTAATGTGGGATGTTTGCGACAAATTCGGCCATCCACGAATACTTGTGCCAGCTAGGCTTGGGGTTCACCAGCAGCGGCGCGCTGCGCTGGGTCATGTATTTCAGACCCTTGATCACCGTGGACCACTGGTTCCAGACCTCGGCGTTGGACGCGGACAACTGGCCGCCGTTCGCGAACGACGTGTCCATCGCCGCATAGCGGTTCTGGTCAAACACGGTGACATCAAAGCCCCGGTTCAGCAGTGCATAAGCGGTCGTGACACCGGTCACACCGGCCCCAATCACAGCAATTTTCTTCATTATAATATAGCCTTATCAACAGATCAAAGTGCAATGCAGGAAACCCGCACCAACGACCCCCTCTGTCGATGAACCTGAGAGTTTACGCTAAGGCATCGCCTCTGCTTTCCCCTTCGGTGGGTCCAATAAGGCCGGACCGCTTTCCAGATTGTCAGCTTTCGTGCAGTCCGTTTGCCTGAGAGTTTCCGGGGGGTTGCTCCTTCGGCGCCAGAAGCAGGGCTGGTCTCTCCTGCACAAGCTCATGTGACAATGGATCGTTAAATCCGAATCCTGCACCGAGCAAGACATATTGTAAGCCCGAAGTGTCAGACGTCATTCAATACTGACCTTCCTGTCACAGCGCGGACCCAGATAGCATGTGAAAAAGGAAAAGCAGCCGTTCGTGTCTGTTGCTGCGTGGGTCAGAAAAGAGCCTTCTTTACCGAAATGCTGCGATCAAAAAATGACATTTTTATCTTTCAGACAAAAATTTTCTGCCGCTTTTCCGCTTTAGAGCGGAGCTTTCGTTAACGTCAGTCAAGGCGTTGAACGCTATCTTCAAAGTAGGGTGGTCGTCGAACCTCTCGCCAATCCTTCGCGGATGCGGCATATCGTATTATTGCGCTCCCTGGCCGTAAAAAGAGCCCTTCGAAT
>CAWUXN010000151.1:0-4862 GCA_963926415.1 uncultured Loktanella sp. | reverse complement strand
CGTGGCTGGCGGCGATGAAATCACGTCGCTTTGTAAGAATTTCCGGACGCAACAAAGCCGCCGGTTCCCCCTTGTCAGGCGTATCCGGCGGCGACATGTCGGTCATCGTCAAGTGACGCTTACGCGCTCAGCTTGGCCCGGCCTTTGGCACGGCGGGCATTGATGATCTTGCGGCCAGACGGCGTAGCCATCCTGGCACGGAAACCGTGACGGTTTTTGCGGACGCGGTTGCTGGGTTGGAACGTGCGCTTCATCGCTTGTCCTCCGGTTCGGGGGCCAAACCCGGGATGGATTCGAGGCCCGTCATTCATTCAGACTTGCCCTTTAAGTGGCGGACCTTCGGGTGTCAACGCTGCTGCGCGGGAAGATTTGCTACGGTGTGCAATAACTTCTGCAACCAATTGTTACATTTTGGTCCCTAGAGCGCGTGTCCGGGTCAGTTCCGATCAAGGCCCCGTGAGCCGACTATCCGCCGCGGGTCACCTGCGCCATGAAGGGTGCCAAGGTCCAGCGCCCCTGCGGCAGAAAGAGTGACGATGTCCGATACGACCACCCCTAACCATATTTTGCGCCGCCTGCCGCTGATCATCATTGTGATTGTCGCAGCATTTGGGGCGTGGTTCCTGCGTGACTATTTATCCTTTGACGCGCTTAGCCAAAACAGAGAGGCGCTGCTCGCCTTTCGTGACGCTAACTACCTGTTGTCTGCACTGGGCTTTATTGTAGCCTATGTGGTGATCGTGGCCTTCAGCTTGCCGGGCGCGACGATTGCTACACTGACGGGCGGCTTTTTGTTTGGCAGCTTTCCGGCCGCGTTTCCGGTACTGCCTGGTGCGATTCTCAACGTGGCCGGGGCCACGATCGGCGCGATCTCGCTGTTTCTTGCGGCTCGCTGGGGGCTGGGCCAATCTCTTGCAAAAAAGATGGATGCGAGCGACGGCGTTGTGAAACGCCTCAAGGACGGCATCGACGATGACCGCAACCAGTGGTCCATGCTGTTCCTGATCCGCCTAGTCCCGGCGGTGCCGTTCTTTGTCGCCAATCTTGTGCCTGCACTGGTCGGCGTTCCGCTTTACCGCTTCGCCGTAACGACCTTTTTCGGAATCATGCCCGGCGCGGTCGTCTATACGTCCGTCGGCGCTGGTCTGGGCGAAGTGTTCGCCCGCGGCGAGGCACCCGATCTGGGAATCATCTTTCAACCAGAGATTCTGTTGCCGATTTTGGGCCTGTGCATTTTGGCTGCCCTTCCACTGATCCTCAATGCCGTGCGCGGTAAGAAAGGCCTCTGACATGAGCCGTATCGAAACTGACATCTGCATCATCGGGGCCGGGTCGGCCGGCCTGTCCATCGCCGCCGGGGCCGCCCAAATGGGAGCCCGCGTTGTCCTGATTGAAGGACACAAGATGGGTGGCGATTGCCTGAACTACGGCTGTATCCCGTCCAAGGCTCTGTTGGCTTCGGCAAAGCATGCTCATGCAGGGCTGGATAACCTGGACTACGGCATCGCGCAGGCACGGCCAGAGGTCGACTATTCCGGTGCCAAGGATCACGTGCATCGCGTCATCGATGCCATCGCCCCCGTCGACAGTCAGGAACGCTTCGAAGAACTGGGCTGCACCGTCATCCGCGAAAACGCGCGCTTCATCTCTGCAACGGAAGTTCAGGCCGACGATACGGTCATCACGGCCCGCCGCTTCGTCGTTGCAACCGGCTCCGGCCCCTTCGTGCCGCCGATCGACGGGCTGGATAGCGTGACGGTCCACACGAACGAGACGATCTTTGATCTGCGTGAAAAGCCCGATCATCTGCTGATCATCGGTGGCGGCCCTATCGGCATGGAAATGGCGCAGGCGCATGTCCGTCTGGGCTGCAAGGTCACCGTCATCGAAGGGGCCAAGGCCATGGGTAAGGACGATCCTGAGATGGCCGTCATCGTGCTGGACAACCTGCGCCGCGAAGGCGTGGAAATCATCGAGGACGCGCAGGCCAACCGTATTAGCGGTTGCGACGGTACCATGACGGTGCATACGCCAAAGGGCGATTTTACCGGTTCTCATCTGTTGGTAGCAGTTGGCCGCGCCGTCAATGTCGACGGCCTTGGTCTGGACAAGGCCAATGTGGATCACGACCGTAAGGGGTTGAAGGTTGACGGCAGCCTACGCTCTGTCAGCAACAAGCGCGTTTATGCGGCGGGCGATAGTGCCGGCGGCCTGCAATTCACCCATGTCGCGGGCTATCATGGTGGCCAACTGGTTCGGTCGCTTGTGTTGGGCCTGCCGTCCAAGGTGCGAACCGACCACATCCCGTGGGTGACTTATACCGACCCCGAACTGGCCCAAGTCGGCCTGACAGAGGCGCAGGCCCGCAAGGTTCATGGCGAAAAGCTTACCGTCGTGCGGTCCGAATATGCGCACAACGACCGCGCCAATACCGAATTGCAGACCCGTGGCCTGATCAAGGTCATGGTCGTTGGCGGCAAGCCCGTTGGTGCATCCATCGCGGGTCATCTGGCGGGGGAATTGATCGCGCTTTGGGCCATGGCGATTGCCAACAAGATGAAGATGCAGGCAATCAGCAATACCGTTTTACCTTATCCAACCTATATGGAATTGAACAAACGGGCAGCTGGGGCATATTTCAGCCCTAAGCTGTTCGAAAGTGATATGGTTAAACGGATCGTGGGGTTGGTGCAGCGCGTCCTTCCCTAACGTTGGAGGTGCAATGCTGAATACACTCTCAGGTCGCTTCCTGATTCTGACCGTCATCTTCGTGATGCTGGCAGAGGTATTCATTTTCGTCCCCTCGGTTGCCCGCTTTCGAGAAGACTACTTGCTGGCCCGGCTGGAGCGGGCGCAGATCGCGTCGTTGGCTGTTGAAGCCACCGACATGATTGCGCCCGAGCTAGAATCAGAACTACTGACCAATGCGGGCGTCTTCAATGTCGTTCTGCGGCGTGACGACATGCGGCAGCTGGCGCTGTCCTCTCCTATTCCGTCAGAAGTCGCGGCCACCTATGACATGCGCGATCCGTCTGGCACGGCCCTAATTCGGGCGGCGTTGGGCACCCTGTGGGATCAATCCCCGCGCATCATCCGTGTTATCGGCACCCCTGTCCGCGGTGGTGGCCAGCTGATCGAGGTGACGATGGATCAGATGCCTCTGCGCAGCGCGATGATTGAATACGGTCTGAACGTGCTGCTGCTGTCGGCCATCATCTCTGTCATTACCGCTTTGTTACTGTTCCTTGCCGTGCAGGCCTTTTTGGTTCGACCGATCAAGGGCGTCATCAGGCACATGCAAAGCTATGCAGAGGCACCAGAAGACGCCCGCCGCATCATCGAACCCAGCGCTGGCGTGCGAGAGCTGCGTGATGCAGAAGACGCGCTGCAGATGATGCAAACGCAGTTGACGTCTGCCTTGCGTCAAAAAGAACGGCTGGCGCAGCTAGGCGGCGCAGTCGCCAAGGTCAGCCACGATTTGCGCAATATCCTGACATCAGCGCAGCTTTTCACCGACCGGATCGAAGGGTCTGATGATCCGCTTGTCATCCGCATGGCCCCAAAGCTTGTCGGGTCGATCACCCGGGCCGTGCACCTGTGCGAAAGTACGCTGGCTTTTGGCCGCGCTGACGAACCTGCGCCGCGTCTGACACGTGTGAACCTGGCCCAGATCGTCGACGAGGTCGTCGAAAGCGAGCGCCTTGCTGCGGGCGATTACCCACTGTCCTTTGCCGAGGATATTCCCGCCACCATGGCTTTGCGTGCCGATTCCGAACAAATCTATCGCGTGCTGTCGAATTTGGTGCGCAACGCCCGGCAGGCTGTCACCGCCACCGGCAACCCTGGCGAGATTTGCATCTGCGGCGAAGAAGATGACACCCTGTGGCGCATAACCGTGTCCGACACCGGCCCCGGCCTGCCGCCGAAGGCTCGTGAATACCTGTTCCAGCCGTTTCAGGGGGGTGTACGGAAGGGCGGGGCAGGGCTTGGTCTTGTGATCTCTGGTGACCTTGTCCGTGGTCATGGCGGCCGCCTGACTCTGCTGCGAAGCGATTCCACAGGCACAGCTTTCGAAATTGCCCTGCCAAAAGCAGACTTTGCACTTTCTACTGCGACCGCGTGATTTTTCTGCGTTTTGCGTTTTGCGCTTGCATCGGCTAGGCGCCCCAGCTAATCCCACCACAGGCGGATTGGTAGCTCAGTTGGATAGAGTACTTGACTACGAATCAAGGGGTCGGGGGTTCGAATCCTCCCCAGTCCACCAACTATTTATATGTCGAACTCCGACATAGTTTGCCTTTACGGTCACGAAATTACCTTTAGCGGGAATTTCGTGACCGTACTGCAAGACCCACTTGTTGTGAATTTTAGACAGTTTTGATACACACTTACGTTTGCGGCCAGACAGCGTAGCTGAACTTTTGGCACAGCGTGACTGTGCACTTATAAACGTCAGATACGATGTAATTGCCGCCGATCCAGATTGTCGTCGCAAGTGCGATGGGGCATTGTCATGCTAGTATCCTTGGACCTGAACGCGATTTCTTATGCCATGAGCAAAAAGACCCTAAATAAGATTAATCTCGAATTGCTGGGCGCGGAAACGCTTGCTGCCTTGGTTATGGATCTTGTTCAGGGCAGCGCAGCCTTGCAGCGCCGTGCGCGACTAGAGATCAGCGCCGCACAGGGCCCAAACGATATTGCCGCGGATATTCGTAAGCGCTTCGCCACGTTGCGGCGCTCGGCGGCCTTCGTGAACTGGCGCAAGCAGAAGGCATTGGTCAAAGACCTCGACGGTCTTTTGCGCATGATCGAGACGAATGTTGCCCCGCACAATGCCGATGACGCGTTCGATCTGCTCT
>CAWUXN010000150.1:0-3456 GCA_963926415.1 uncultured Loktanella sp. | reverse complement strand
AACGGCATTACACTTTTGAAATTTTCCGATATTGGCATGTCCTTTACCAGCGAAGAGATGACGAAGCCGTTCATCCCAACGGGCGGCGTGATCAGGCCCAACTCCACCCCGCTCAAGGCCGGAATGCCGAATTAGATTTTCATGTCCTTCGTACTCATCCCAAAACCTGCATCATCTGCGCCCATGTAAAAACCGCCGTTCAACTCGACCAAGACGGGCCAGAAGAAAGGGATGTGCGGTGCCACACTTCCATTGAGACGATCCGCGCGGTGCCGTTGGGCAATAATCGTGACTGGCACAACTTCGCGCGGACGCTGTCACTGGAACTCTACAACACCTATCAGGCAAAGATGTCGGACTGCGACCGCAAGCGGAAGGTAGCGGTCGCCGCACTCACAATCGAACGCAGCGATAACACTTGGTGCCTACTACCGCCGGATGTCATCACAGAGCTGGAAAGGCCCAGTCGCTTTCGAACGGAAATTGGCTTAAACGAGCACTTGGAGTGGCATAAAACCGCAACACGTCCAAGTCCAGTGGCAGCCCCCTACCCCACCCATCAGCGTAAGAGTTACGCCGTTCTGGCTTAGATCGAAACACGCACCAGAACGACGACTAGCTTGGTTCAGGCCACTTGTTCAGCGTCCAGCACGTCAGCAAAGCTTTGAAAGAACTTCGCAGCCAGTTTCTTTGATGTGCTTTGGATCAGGCGGCTTCCCAATTGCGCCAGTTTGCCGCCAATTTCGGCTTTGGCATCATAGCTCAGGATTGTGGTGTCACCGTCTGCGACCAACGTGACGTCGGCACCGCCCTTGGCGTGACCTGCTGCCCCGCCGTTGCCCTGTCCTGTAAGTGAAAACGCAGTCGGCGCACCGCTCTTGTCCAATTGCACGTTGCCGCTAAAGCGGGCCTTGACCGGGCCGACCTTGAGGACGATTTTCGCTTCGAGCTCTGTATCGGAATGCTGGATCAACTCTTCACAGCCGGGAATGCATTGGCGCAGGATTTCGGGATCATTCAGTGCGGCATATACCCGCTCCAGTGGAGCGTTGATGACGATTTCGTCTTTCAGTTCCATGTTCGTACCTTTTAACAGCAGGGAAATTTGATGGTCGCAAGCGTTTCCGCTTGCTCGGGCGTCAGGGTCCATTTCTGGCGAAGTGTTCCCAGATATTTGCGAAGTAATCTCATGTCCGAGCTTCTTGGGAAGTTGTCTGAGCGAATGCCGCAAACGCAGCGGGCGTATCGATATCACTAAAGAAACCAGGCTGCGCCAACGCTAGGTGCTGGACGTGCTCTGGATGCATGCGCGTGAATTTCCCGCACCCCGGATTGGCGCGATCGGCCAGCAATTGCGCACGCATGTGCCAAGGCACAACAATTGGATTGCCCCGGGCCGTGTCATGAAAGGGGATTGAGATTTTCGCCGGGTCAGCGGCCATATGCGCCGCAATGAGCGACCTCAGATCATCCGCTGTCAGCAAAGGTTGATCGCCAAGGCCGATCACCAGGTGATCATCCATGGGTGCCGCAAGCAACCCGGTCCGCACGGAACTCGGCTGGCCCTGTTCAAAGTCGGCGTTGTGGACCAGCGAGACCGGAAGGCCGTTCAGGGCCGCAGCGATCAGATCTGGCTCGAACCCGGTGACTACGCAGACCGCACCATCAATTGCTGCAAGATAGGTTTCCACCACATGCCGGATCATCGTCGCGCCGTTGATGGGCAGCAGCAATTTGTTTTGCTCGCCCATCCGGCGCGACAATCCAGCCGCCAGAACGATCGCCCCGACCTTATCCATTCTGGGCCGCCTGCGCCAAAAGATGACGCTTTACTTGGGTCAATTCAGCAAGGATCGACAACGCGATTTCGGCCGGTGTCACCGCCCCGATATTCAGGCCCGCCGGCACACGCACGGCCGCGATTTGTGCGGCATTGACGCCCGTGGCCGTCAGTTTTTCCGACAAGGTCGCGAACTTTTTGCCACTGCCGACAAAGGCGACGTAATCTGCTCCGCCTGCCAAGACGGTTTTTAGCGCGGCAAGGTCGCCCTGACCTTGGGTCGCGATCACCACATATCGGGCGCGGCCCGCCACGCGGTCAGGCAATGGTGTGTCGGTGAACGCCTCTGCGACAGCCCAGCTGAATTGCGGCGCAAGCTCTGTCAGTTTCACGGCAACGGGTGATGTGCCTATGATCAGAAGATCAGGTTCCGGCAGGTGCGGTTCAATAAAGATGTCGATCGTGCCCTTCGACGGGCAGCCGTTGCGCGCAAACCTGACGCCGTCCTTGTTATCGCCCGCCTGCACGCCTTGTCTGATCAAGTCCTCTTCTGGCGCGACCGAGATAAATTGCGGCTGCCCCGTCGCATAAGCGCGCAACGTGGCCTCTTTGATTGCGCCCTTAACGCATCCGCCGCCCAGCCAGCCGTCGATGATGGTGCCGTCTTCACGTAGCAGCGCCTTTGCCCCCGGCTTGGCGGCTGTTGTCCCGGCGGTCCGCACGATGGTTGCGATGGCGAAGTAATCCGCCCCCTCCTGCAGCCCGTGCTCCATAATTTGTTTCGGTGTCATAGCCGGACCAATTCTGGCTCAAGGGCGGCCAGATCATCCAGCGTGTTAGCCGCACGAAACAGATCAAGATGCGGCAGCGCCGCAGCCATCGCACGGGCTGTCGGCTCGTAGCCGTCCCAGCCTTTGAGCGGATTAAGCCAGATGATTTTACAGCCGCGTTTTTTCAGGCGGGCCAGCGCATCCGAAATACTATCAGGCGATGCTGTGTCGTAGCCGTCTGACAAGATCATCACGACGGTCCGATTGTCGACAAACCGGCGGCCATAGGTCTGGGCAAAGGTATTCAGGCTGTCGCCAATCTTCGACCCGCCTGCAAACCCATCAGCAAGGAGTGACAGCCGCGCCAGCGCGCGCAATGCGTCCTTGTCGCGCAGCTCCTCGGTGATCCGCACCAGCTTTGTATGAAAAAGATAGGCATCGGCGCGTGTGTCGGCACGCATAAGCCCAGCCAGAAAGGCCAAAAAGATACGAGAATAGACTGTCATGGAACCTGACACATCGCAAATCGCGGTCACGCGCAGGGTCCTATCCGGCCGGTGGCGTTTGGGCAGCGCAAAGGGCTCGCCCCCTGTCGCAAGGCTTTGCTGGATGGCTTTGCGAAAGTGGATTTGGTCACCTTTTCGCCCGGCTTTTCGGCGGCGTGATTTGCGATCACGCATCGCCGCGCCAAGGCGCAGGGCGATCTTTTCGGCAGCCTCAATATCCTCGGGCCGGACGATGTCGCGAAGGTCTTTCTTGAACAGGTTCGCCACGTCAGTAGCGACCAGTTTGCCTTCGCCGTCGCTGTCAGCCTCGCCGTCGCCGCCGTCGGGCGCGCTGATATCACCCGCACCGCTGTTGATGTCGCCTTTGGCGTTTGCATCGCGCGACGAGTGAACATTCTCG
>CAWUXN010000149.1:0-3032 GCA_963926415.1 uncultured Loktanella sp. | reverse complement strand
TTTGGAGCGCTTCAAAAAGGGTGCCATGATCCTTGGCTGTCGCGCGGAGCTAACTACGGCTGGCTGTTCATCATCTCGGCCCTGGTCACGCTGTTTCTGGTGTCTTTGCCGACGTTGCAGGTAGCATGGTTGCTTGCGGGGGCGCTGGTCATTCACTTTGGCTACAAGGTGACGATGGCGCTGTCCTATGAACGCGCGGCTTATACCGTCGTTTATCCAATCGTGCGCGGCACGGGGCCGCTGGTCACAGTGCTGGCCGCCAGCGTGATGCTGGCGACCCGCTCCAACAAAGTAGGAGGGGCCGCCGTGCTGCGCGAAACCTCGACCGTGTTTGCCGCGCTGATTGCCTGGCTTATCTTGGGCGAACATGTCGGCAAACGCCGCGCCGCGCTGATGGCGCTGGTTGCCTTGGGTGCCGTAATCGTGGAAATGGGGGGCTAGAGGGGGACCATCATGGCCACGCAACCGATCAATCCGTTTCTGAAGCAGGTGCTGGAACTTGGCCCGACGGTCATGTTCTTCATCGTCTATACCCGTATCAAGGAAGACGTCTTTACCATCGGCGGAACCGAGTATTCTGGTTTCATTCTCTCGACGCTGATCTTTATCCCGATATTGCTGGTGGCGATGGGCCTTCTGTGGGCACTGACAAAAGAACTGAGCCGGATGCAGATTTTCACCGCTTTCATGGTGATCTTTTTTGGTGGCCTGACGGCCTACTTCAATGACGAGCGGTTTTTTAAGATGAAAACCTCGATCGTTTATATGATGATCGCTGCGGTGCTAGGCTTTGGCCTGCTGCGCGGCAAATCCTATATGGAGTGGGCGATGGGTGCGGCCCTGCCTATGGAGCATAAGGGTTGGATGATCCTGACGCTGCGCGTCGCGCTGTTCTGCGTCGCGCTGGCGCTGTTCAACGAATGGCTGTGGCGGACCCAGTCGACTGACCTGTGGGTCAAGATCGAAACCTTTGCCTTTCCGGTGATCAGCATGATCTTTCTGGGTTGGCAATTTTATGCCGTGCGCAATTACATGATCGAAGAAGACACCGGCCCAAAGTAAAGGGAAATCTGATTAACGCTGTCGGCTTTGCTAAAATCAGAGCGTGAGCGCTATGGCGATACCTTTTGGAGGCGAAAGCGGCCTGCATTGTACTTTCTGTGCTGCTATAGCGGGGTTACACTTGCTTTCAGGCGGGCTCGTCCACAGGCCATGAGCTCTCGTCGCACCAAGAACAGATTACCGAGGGCGAACAGCGTAAAGAGCTGCGCCCGGTTCTTGGCATGCCCGCGGTGGCGGGTCTTCACATGGCCGAACATGACGTTTTCGACCCCTTCCAGCCGCGCACCAGCGTGATTGACATAAATCAACGTGGCCCGTTGCCTGCTCCGCAGCGTGGTCAATGTCAGGACAAACGTCGTTGGACAGCGGTGGCGACGAAATTGCTGGTTCGTGTACAGATCCCCTGGGTAAGAGCGCTAATATTAGCGTGGGGAAGTGAACAATCGGTTAGGCCGGTTTAGAAAAAAGTTGATCCTGCGCGCCGCGATCCTTCGCAAAATCCCCGCGCAGATCCGCGTGCAAGGCGCGGCCGCGCTTCACGGCAGGGCGGGCACCGACCTCGTCCAGCCAGCGGGCCAGATGCGGTTTGTCGTCCAGCGTCTGTTGTTGGCCTTCCCACAGGGATGCCCAGCCCCAACAGGCCATGTCGGCAATGGAATAGTCAGCGCCGGCGATGAACTGGTTGTCCGCCAGCTGCCGGTCCATCACGCCGTAAAGACGCGAGACTTCGCTGCGATAGCGGTTCTTAGCATAGGGCAGGTCGTTGGGCGGATCCATCGCCGGCGCGTATTTCAGGAAATGATGGGCCTGTCCGGCCATCGGACCAAGCCCGCCCATCTGCCACATCAGCCATTGATCCACCGCGATGCGGTCCCTTTCGGTCGCGCCGCTAAACTGGCCTGTCTTGCGCGCCAGGTATTGCAAGATCGCACCCGATTCAAAGATCGAGATTGGCGCGCCGTCTGGCCCGTTCGGATCGGTGATCGCGGGCATGCGGTTGTTCGGGGATATTCGCAGAAACTCGGGCTTGAACTGATCGCCCTTGCCGATGTTAACTAGGTGGGTTGTGTAGGGCAGCGCGAATTCTTCCAGCGCGATAGAGACCTTCCAGCCGTTCGGCGTGGGCCAGAAATACAGGTCGATAGGGTCGGGCATCGAAGGGGCCTTTCGCAGCCAGCGGCCCAGATCAGCCGCGGCGTGAATGGTAGTTGTTCATGGCGGTTGCGCAATGGCAGACTTCGGCGCGCATCATCCGGCAATAGATCGATGCCGCTCTGCAGGATGCGTCAAAAGGTTTGAGCATAGCCGCTGCGCTCGCATGACAGCGCGTTGCGGGCGAAAAAGGTCATGTCCGCCGGGCCAAAGGTCGCACGGTTCAGAACCAGCGACAGGCGGATCAGCAGGACTTCGGTGATGTTATCGTCCAGCACATCCGCGGGCAGGGGGGGAAGGCATCATACAAACACAGGCGAAGACTGCGGCGGCTGGTGTCGGCCGTCTGGTAGGTCATCGGCAAACCCGCGTTACATCTGGTGTCGGCTTTGAGGTAATGCTATTCTGTAACCGAGCCGTGGCACCTGCGCCCGCCTTGACGCAGTTTTGCGCGACGCCTATATCGGCGCTGTGGTGATTTGATACCAGATTGCGGGCCACGTTAAACAATTCGCTAAAGGGGTAAGGGGGGGTGCCCCGATACCTGTAGGTGTCGGGGTTTTTCTTTGCCGGAAAGGGCACGCCATGACCGAATGGAACAAGCGCACCAAAGCCGTTCACGCAGGCACGCGTCGGAGTCAGTACAACGAAGTCTCCGAGGCGATCTTTTTGACGCAGGGCTTCGTCTATGACACTGCCGAGGCTGCGCAGCAGCGGTTCCTGAAAGCGGGCGATGACGAGTTTATCTATGCCCGCTATGGCAACCCGACGACGGCGATGTTCGAAGACCGCATCGCTGCGATTGAGGGGGCCGAAGA
>CAWUXN010000148.1:0-9112 GCA_963926415.1 uncultured Loktanella sp. | reverse complement strand
CTGGATCACCGGTTTGAATCAGCCTTTGCGATCTATCACCAGCGTTATTCCACCAACACCTTCCCGCAGTGGTCGCTGGCGCAGCCCTTCCGCATGCTAGCCCACAACGGCGAGATCAACACGCTGAAGGGTAATGTCAACTGGATGCGCAGCCACGAGATTCGTATGGCGTCGTCCGCCTTCGGCGAGGCCGCTGGCGATATCAAGCCGATCATCCCGTCGGGTTCATCCGACTCTGCCGCGCTGGATTCCGTGTTCGAGGTGCTGGTCCGCGCCGGGCGCAACGCGCCAATGGCAAAGACGATGATGGTGCCCGAAGCTTGGTCCAAGCAGCAGGCTGAAATGCCGCAAAGCTGGCAGGACATGTACGGCTATTGCAATGCCGTGATGGAGCCGTGGGACGGCCCCGCCGCGCTGGCGATGACCGATGGCCGCTGGGTTTGCGGCGGTCTTGACCGAAACGGCCTACGCCCGCTGCGCTATGTCGTGACCGGTGATGGTCTGCTGGTCGCCGGCTCCGAAGTAGGCATGGTTCCCGTTGACGAGGCGACTGTCGTCGAAAAGGGTGCCCTTGGCCCTGGCCAGATGATCGCCGTCGATATGGTCGAAGGCCGCCTGTATCATGACACCGAGTTGAAGAATAAACTCGCCGTCGCCCAGCCCTTTGGTGCATGGGTCGAAAAGGTCGTAGAACTTTCAGATCTGCTGAAGGACGTGCCCGAAAAGGCAATGTTTGAGGGCGAAACACTGCGCCGCCGTCAGCGTGCCGCCGGTTACACCATTGAAGAGCTGGAGCAGGTCTTGGCCCCGATGGCCGAGGACGGCAAGGAAATGATCGCGTCGATGGGCGACGATACGCCCGCCGCCGTGCTGTCCACGACCTTCCGCCCGCTGTCGCACTTTTTCCGGCAGAACTTCTCTCAGGTCACGAACCCGCCGATCGACAGCTTGCGCGAAAGCCGCGTGATGAGCTTGAAGACGCGATTCGGTAACCTGAAAAACGTGCTGGACGAAGACAGCAGCCAGACTGAAATTTTGGTGTTGGAAAGCCCCTTTGTAGCCAACGCCGAATTCGGTGAGATGATGAAGCATTTCGGCGATACCGTTTCGATCATCGATTGTACGTTCGAGCCGGGCGATCACGCATTGGCCCAGGCGCTGGAGCGTATCCGGTCCGAGGCCGAGGACGCCGTCCGTTCTGGTGCTGGTCATCTGGTTCTTACGGATCAACATCAGTCCGAAGCGCGCGTTGCCATGCCAATGATTTTGGCGACCAGCGCCGTGCATTCGGGTCTGACGCGCAACGGGCTGCGGACGTTTTGTTCTGTCAATGTGCGGTCCGCCGAATGTATTGATCCGCACTACTTTGCCGTGCTGATTGGCTGCGGCGCGACGACGGTCAACGCCTATCTGGCGCAGGATAGCATCGCTGATCGCGTGAATCGCAATCTGGTCGAGGGCACCCTAACCGAAGCTGTTGGCCGCTACCGCGCTGCCATCGACGCGGGCCTGCTCAAGATCATGTCGAAAATGGGTATTTCGGTGCTTTCGTCCTATCGCGGTGGTCTGAACTTCGAGGCTGTTGGCCTGTCCCGCGCCATGGTTGCGGAATATTTCCCCGGTATGCAGTCGCGGATTTCTGGCATCGGAATTAACGGTATTCAGGCCAAGCTGGAAGCGGTTCACGCCCATGGCTGGCGTCAAACCGAACAGGTTTTGCCCATCGGTGGCTTTTACAAATCCCGCCGGTCGGGTGAAAAGCACGCTTGGGAAGCGCAGACCATGCACATGCTGCAGGCTGCCTGCGCCAAGTCGTCCTATGCGATGTGGCAGCAGTTCTCCAAAGCCATGCAATCAAACCCGCCGATCCACTTGCGTGACTTGCTGGCGATAAAGCCGCTGGGCAAGGCTATCCCGATTGAAGAAGTCGAAAGTATCACCGCGATTCGCAAGCGGTTCGTCACGCCCGGCATGTCCCTTGGTGCGCTGTCGCCAGAGGCGCACAAGACGCTGAACGTAGCGATGAACCGCATCGGGGCGAAGTCTGACAGCGGCGAGGGCGGTGAAGATCCTGCACACTTCTTGCCAGAGGCAAACGGGGACAACCCGTCTGCCAAGATCAAGCAGGTTGCCTCTGGTCGTTTTGGCGTCACGGCGGAATATTTGAATGCCTGTGAAGAGCTTGAAATTAAAGTTGCGCAGGGTGCCAAGCCCGGCGAGGGTGGCCAACTGCCCGGCATGAAGGTCACGGACCTTATTGCGCGTCTGCGGCACTCGACGAAAGGCGTCACGCTGATTTCCCCGCCGCCGCACCACGACATCTATTCCATCGAAGACCTCGCGCAGCTGATCTACGACCTCAAGCAAATCAACCCGCGCGCCAAGGTGACGGTCAAGTTGGTTGCCTCCAGTGGGATTGGTACGATTGCGGCTGGTGTGGCTAAGGCAAAGGCTGACGTGATCCTGATTTCGGGCCACAATGGTGGCACCGGCGCGTCACCTGCGACGTCGATCAAATACGCCGGTTTGCCTTGGGAAATGGGCCTGACCGAGGCGCATCAGGTTCTGGCGATGAACAACTTACGCGAGCGGGTCACGCTGCGCACCGACGGCGGTCTGCGCACAGGCCGTGACATCGTCATGGCCGCGATGATGGGGGCGGAGGAATACGGCATCGGCACCGCCGCCCTGATCGCCATGGGCTGCATCATGGTTCGCCAGTGCCAGTCGAACACCTGCCCGGTTGGCGTATGTACGCAAGACCCGGCGCTGCGTGAAAAGTTTGTGGGCAATGCCGATAAGGTCGTGAACCTGATCACCTTCTACGCGACGGAAGTGCGTGAAATCCTCGCATCTATTGGGGCGCGGTCGATCCAGGAAGTCATCGGCCGGGCCGATCTGCTGACGCAGGTCTCGCGTGGTTCTGCGCATCTGGATGATCTGGACCTGAACCCGCTGCTGATCACCGTCGATGGCGCGTCCAAGATCAAGTACGACCGCGCGCAGCCGCGCAACGTTGTGCTAGATACACTGGACGTCGAAATCGTGAAGGACGCTGAACGCTTCCTGAAAGACGGCGAAAAAATGCAGCTGGAATATGCGGTGCAGAACACGCTGCGCACGATCGGGACGCGTACCTCCAGCCATATCGTGCAGCGCTTCGGCATGAACAACGATCTGCAGGATGACCATCTGACGGTGAAACTGCGCGGGAGTGCAGGTCAGTCGTTGGGCGCGTTCATAGTGCACGGCCTAAAGCTGGAAGTCAGCGGCGACGCCAATGACTATGTCGGCAAGGGCCTGTCGGGCGGTACCATCGTGGTGCGTCCGCAGATGCAAAGCCCGCTGGTGGCGTCCGAGAATACGATTATCGGCAACACCGTTCTGTATGGCGCGACCAAGGGCTTTCTGTTCGCAGCAGGCCGAGCTGGCGAACGCTTTGCGGTCCGTAACTCTGGCGCCCATGCCGTGATCGAAGGCTGCGGCACGAACGGTTGCGAGTATATGACTGGCGGCGTTGCGGTGATCCTAGGGTCTGTCGGCGCGAACTTTGGTGCCGGTATGACCGGTGGCATGGCGTATCTGTACGATCCGGACGGAATCTCGGCTGAGTTGATCAACCTTGAAACACTGGTGACCTGCCCTGTCACTGTGGATCACTGGGAAGGTCAGCTGAAGTCCCTGATTGAACGGCACGCAGCTGAGACAGGCAGCCGGAAAGCAAGCGAGATCCTGCAGTATTGGGTTAGCGAAAAAGGAAACTTCCTTCAGGTTTGCCCGAAAGAGATGCTGGTTCACCTTAAGGTTCCGCTCCGCTACGAAGATCAGGCGATCCCGGCCGAATAAGCGGGTCTTCGCCGAGATGGACACCCCGCTGCGCTATTTGCACGGCGGGGTGTTTTCGTTTTGGCAATCTTGACCCCGGGGCGGTCGCTGTGACTTATGGGCGGCATGGCAAGATCCCGTAAACCGCGCAAATCGACCGATGCAGCAGCCCCCCGGGGGCGTAGCCTGCGTGTGTCGATACGGCGCTGGGTGTTTCGTGTTTGCTTAGGGCTGGCGGCGGCAGTCGTTCTGGTGACGCTGCTTTACAAGGTCGTGAACCCGCCAACGACGCCCTACATGTTTGTCGAAGGGCGCAGGCTTGCCGGGGTGGAGCAGGTCTGGACTCCGATAGAGCGTATCGCGCCCGTCATGGCCCGATCGGTGGTCGCGGCAGAGGATGCGAACTTCTGCTTGCATTGGGGCCTTGATGTCGAGGCGATTCAGGTAGCATTGGCGGCTGGCGGTGACAGGGGCGCGTCGACGATTTCGCAGCAAGTGGTCAAGAATGTCTTTCTTTGGCAGGGCCGCAACTGGACCCGCAAAGCGCTGGAGGCGATCTGGACCCCGCTGACCGAAGCGTTGTGGAGCAAGCGGCGTATTCTGGAGCTGTATTTGAACGTGGCAGAGTTCGGCACCGGCGTCTTTGGCGTGCAGGCAGCGGCGCAGCATTACTTTGGCGTCGACGCTTCTGACCTGTCGGCCGTGCAGGCGGCACGGCTCGCGATGATCCTGCCAGATCCCAAGGTCCGCGATGCAGCAAATCCGACATCCGCGCAGCGCCGCCGATCCGCAAGTATTCTGGACGGTGCTGCAACGATCATGGCTGACGGGCGTGCGGCTTGTTTCCAGAGTTGAATGAGCGGCCAAGGTGCGGCATTGAGGGGGCATTCCTGTCCCCGAGAGCCCCATGAACCGTCTTTATCATTTCCCGCTGTCACCGTTTTCGCGCAAGGTCCGGTTGAGCCTGGCTGAGAAGCGGATCGAGGTCGAATTGATCGAAGAGCGCTATTGGGAGCAGGATAGCGATTTCCTGCGCCGTAATCCCGCGGGCAAGGTGCCGGTGCTGCGGCTGGGCAACAAGCTGTTGAGCGAGAGCGCCGCGATCTGCGAATATTTGGAAGAGACGCACCCCAACCCGCCCTTGATGCCCCGCGATGCGGATGCAAGGTTCGAGGTGCGGCGTTTGATCGGTTGGTTTGACGACAAATTCTATACTGACTGCACGCAAAAGCTGCTGGGCGAGCGGGTATTTCGCAAGGTGATGGGGACGGGGTACCCGGATAGTACCAATGTAAAAGCCGGCAGCCGCGCGATGCGGTTTCATTTGGATTATTTGACCCATCTACTGGAGCACCGTCGCTGGCTAGCTGGCAACGAGATGAGCCTTGCGGACTTTGCAGCGGCGGCGCAGCTGTCCTGCCTGGACTATATCAGTGACGTTGACTGGAACCGGTCCGAGGTCGTGAAGGACTGGTACGCGAAGATCAAGTCGCGCCCAGCGTTCCGGTCGCTGCTGGCCGATCAGGTGCCGGGTTTTCTGCCGCCGTCGCACTATGCCAACCTTGATTTTTGATTTTGGGGTAGTTGGGCCCGCCTACCAACCCCTTTGGGGGGGCGCTGCGCCCAGCCCGAGCGGGCCTCCCCCGACATATTTATGTTCCGGTGAAAAATGGCACTGAAGGAGGAACTTTGTACCTTTGCAATTGAGGCTGGCTTTGCCAACGTCGGCATCTGCCGCCCGGACGCGGTCCCCGGCACGGCGGAGCGGCTGGCCGCCTTTGTGGATGCAGGCTGGCACGGGCAGATGGGATGGATGGCCGAGCGCATGGCGTGGCGCGGGGATCCCACGGCGCTTTGGCCACAGGCGCGGTCTGTCATCATGCTGGCAGAGAATTATGCGCCTGATGTGGATCCGCTGGCGGTCCTTTCGCAGCGCGAGCGTGGGGCGATTTCCGTTTATGCGCAGGGGCGCGATTATCATGATGTGGTCAAGAAACGGCTAAAGGTTGTTGGGCGCTGGTTGATCGACAAGGTGCCGGGGGCGGAAATCAAGGTTTTCGTCGATACGGCACCCGTGATGGAAAAGCCACTCGCGCAGGCTGCGGGGTTGGGTTGGCAGGGCAAGCATACCAACCTGTTGGCGCGTGATTTGGGGAACTGGATATTTCTGGGCGCGATCTTTACCACGGTTGATCTGGAGCCTGATGCAGTGGAGGTAAGTCATTGCGGCAGTTGCACCGCCTGTCTGGATGTTTGTCCGACGCAAGCCTTTCCCGCCCCGTATCAGCTGGATGCACGGCGCTGTATTTCCTATCTGACGATTGAGCATAGTGGTCCCGTGGACACTGATTTGCGGGTGCGGATGGGAAACCGGATCTATGGTTGTGACGATTGCCTTGCAGTGTGTCCGTGGAATAAGTTTGCGGTGCAGGGGCGCGATGCGCGGCTTGCGGCGCGGGATGATTTGCGGGCTCCGCCGTTAGCAGAGCTGGCAGCGTTGGACGATGCTGCCTTTCGGTTGCGGTTTTCCGGCAGTCCGATCAAACGGATCGGGCGGAACCGTTTCGTGCGCAATGTCTGCTATGCTATCGGTAACAGTGGGAGCCCTGCGCTGGCCCAAGTGTTGACCCCGCTGATGGCCGATGCTGATGCCACTGTGGCCGACGCCGCAGTCTGGGCCTTGGCGCAGTTAAAACAGGATCAAAAATGCGTCTTGCCGCCCTCATCGCCCTGATTCCGACTTTGGCCGCTGCGCAGGTCGCGCAGGGTGATCGGAATGCGTCCTATGTTCCGGCTTTTGAAAATCAGACGCGGGCCCGGGCCTTGGCAGCGACGCCTGTTACTGTTGTCCCCTTTGCCCGCGGATTGGCGAACCCTTGGGGTATAGCAGAGCTGCCGGACGGGTCCTTTTTAGTGACGGAGCGCCCAGGCACTTTGCGCCGCGTGGCGGCTGACGGCACGCTGTCGCAGCCGATTGAGGGCGTGCCGCAGGTCGATGCTCAGCGGCAGGGTGGATTGCTGGATGTGGCTATTGCGCCAGATTTTGCGCAAAGCGGCGTGGTCTATTTGACGTATGCCAAAGGTGTACCTGGCGGCACGGTGACCGCTGCCGCACGGGCGGTGCTAAGCGGTGATCGGCTGACGGATGTCCAAGATATTTTCGTTCAGGGGCCGCCGTCGGACACTTACGCCCACTACGGCAGCCGGATCGTGCCGACGCCGGACGGCAAAGTCTTTATCACTACGGGCGAGCATTTTACCGAAGCGAACCGGCGGCTCGCGCAGGATCTGGACACGACCTATGGCAAGGTGATCCGGCTGAATGCTGACGGGTCGGTGCCGCAGGATAATCCATTCGTCGGCCAAGAGGCGGATGAGAGTGTTTGGTCTTATGGGCATCGCAATGTTCAGGGCGCAGCGTTGGGACCGGATAGCATGCTGTGGACGATGGAACATGGTCCCGCTGGCGGCGACGAGTTGAACCAACCGCAGCCGGGCGGAAACTATGGATGGCCGGTCATTTCTTATGGTGTGAATTACAATGGCAGCCCGGTCGGGTCGGGGCAGGCCGCGATGACGGGGATGGAGCAACCAATCTATTACTGGGATCCGGTCATCGCGCCGGGGGGTATGGGTTTCTATGATGGCAGCTACGCAGAATGGCAGGGGGATCTTTTGATCGCCGGGCTGAACTCCGGGTCGCTGACGCGGCTGCGACTGGACAATGGCCGCGTGGTTGGCGAGGAACGTCTGTTGCAGGATGTGGGGCGCTTGCGCGATGTCGAGGTGTTGGATAACGGCGATGTTCTGGTACTGATTGATGCCGATCCCGGGCAGATTCTGCGCGTCACGCCGGGGCGCTGACTCGGGTCCATATTTTGAATATGAATTTCGTTGGTTGTACCCTTGTGGGGTTTCAACCCCTGCTTGCCGGGCCTAGGATCGCGGCGAAAGGGGTCCTTTCTATGCAGCCCTTGCGCGGAATTACCTATAAAGTCATCTCTGTCATGGTGTTTGTCGGAATGGCGTCTCTGATTAAGGCGGCCTCGAATGACATCCCGCCGGGGCAGGCGGTCTTTTTCCGTAGCCTTTTTGCGCTGCCAATCATCATTGGCTGGCTGGCGATGCGGCACGAGTTGCGTGATGGATGGAAGACGCGCAAGCCGATGGGCCACGTTTGGCGCGGACTTGTTGGCACGTCTGCTATGGGGCTAGGCTTTGCCGGTCTTGGGTTGCTGCCTTTGCCAGAAGTAACGGCGATCGGATATGCCGCGCCGCTGCTGGTGGTCATTTTCGCTGCGATGTTCCTGAATGAAGAGGTCCGCGCGTTCCGGTTGTCGGCGGTTGCGCTTGGTCTGATCGGGGTGCTGATCGTGCTAAGCCCGCGGCTGTCGCTGGGCGCTACGGCTGATCATGCACAGACCTTGGGTGCGGTGCTGGTGCTGATGGGCGCAGTCTGTGCCGCGCTTGCGCAAGTCTTTGTACGCAAACTAGTGTTTACCGAAGACACCGCTGCCATCGTGTTTTGGTTTTCCGTGACTGCGACCTGCCTGTCGTTGCTGACTCTGCCTTGGGGCTGGGCCTGGCCCAATCTGGCGCAGTGGGTCATGCTGATCATGGCCGGGTTGCTGGGCGGAATTGGTCAGATTTTTCTGACCTCGTCCTATCGGTTTGCCGATGCGTCACTGGTAGCACCCTTTGATTATACTTCGATGCTGCTGGCCCTGACAGTCGGGTACTTCGTCTTTGACGAGGTGCCGACCGTGACGATGATTGTCGGTGCGGCCATTGTTATTGCGGCTGGTCTCATGATTATTCTGCGCGAACGTCATTTGGGATTAAAGCGGGCCCGGCAACGCGAGGTCACCGGGGCCGTGGGTCACCATTAGTGTGACGACGTGGTGCTGCGGGCGGCGTCGCTGGCGTCGCGCACTTCTTCGCGAACTTGGCCCCATGTGATCAGCCCGAACACGACGGTGCCCCCAAAGACGTTGCCCAGAAAGACAGGGATGAAAAAGCCAAAGATACCGGTGATGATCCCCAGCTGACCAGTCAGCATCAGGAAGCCCATTTCCACCGACCCGGCGATAATATGAGTGAAACCGCCTGCGGCGATCAGCCATGTCATCAGGATGATGATAAAGAAGTTTTCCTGCTCTCCTGCGGCCAGCATCCAGACCAGAGCAGCGATTAGCAGGCCGGCGGGCACGGCCTTGGCAAAGCCGATCCAGGCCCCGTGTTCGGTGGCGTGTTTGCTGATTTCGGTGATACTGGCGAGCATTTCAGG
>CAWUXN010000147.1:0-6604 GCA_963926415.1 uncultured Loktanella sp. | reverse complement strand
CTGCGTGCATTGCGCGTCATCTCGGTCGCGCCGACCCTGCGCCGCGTAGTCGAAGGTTTCGTCAGCGCCCTCCCTGGAATGGCGTCGGTCTTTGTGCTGATGGGGATCATCTTTTACATCGCCGCCGTCATGGCGACCAAGCTTTTTGGGGCCGCGTTCCCGGATTGGTTCGGCAGCCTGGGCCATTCAGCCTACTCCCTCTTCCAAATCATGACGCTGGAAAGCTGGTCCATGGGCATCGTCCGCCCCGTAATGGAGGTATTCCCCTATGCCTGGGCCTTCTTTATCCCCTTCATCCTTGTGACCACTTTCGCTGTCGTAAACCTGTTGGTCGGCCTGATCGTGAATTCGATGCAGGATGCTCACGCCGAAGAAGGTAACGCAGCAACCGATGCCTACCGGGACGAAGTCATGGCAAAACTGGTTGCCATCGAAAAACGCCTCAATAGCCAAAATCGAGCCTGAAAACAGCTTTCTTGTCGTTTGAAATATCTTGGAGGTCCGGGGGCAAAGCTCCCGGTGGATCGGCTTGGCGCAGTCAAGACGAAACCTGTATTACGCCCGCTTGCCGATCACGCTAACTCCCAGCACCTCTAGCACTTTTGCCTCGATATCTGCGGCATTCAGGCCGGCCATCGCGTACATATCAGCGGGGCTGGACTGGTCGATGAACGTATCGGGCAGCACCATCGAACGAAACTTCAGGCCAGTATCAAACACAGCTTCATCCGCCAAAAGCTGCGCAACATGGCTTCCAAAGCCACCGACAGCACCTTCTTCGATAGTGATCAGCGCGTCGTGGTCTGCCGCAAGCTTCAGGATCATGTCTCGATCCAGCGGTTTGGCAAACCGCGCGTCGGCAATGGTCGGCGTGATACCGCGGGCAGCCAATGCTTCACAGGCTTTTTCGACCTCTTGCAGGCGAGTGCCAAATGACAGGATTGCAACCTGCTTTCCCTCGCGGATCATACGCCCCTTACCAATCTTCAGTGGCTGAGTATCCACCGGGATTTCAACCCCGACACCTTCACCGCGCGGAAAGCGGAAGGCGATGGGGCCGTCGTCATGGGCGGCGGCTGTGACGACCATGCGTACTAGCTCCGCCTCGTCCGCGGCAGCCATGACGACCATGCCCGGCAGGTTCGCCAGGAAGGCCACATCGAACGATCCCGCGTGTGTCGCGCCGTCGGCCCCGACAAGACCCGCACGGTCGATGGCAAAGCGCACGGGCAACCGCTGGATCGCGACATCGTGGACGATCTGATCGTAACCCCGTTGTAGGAATGTCGAATAAAGCGCGCAGAACGGCTTCATCCCGCCCGCCGCCAGCCCAGCGCAGAACGTCACCGCGTGCTGTTCTGCGATGCCCACGTCGAAACACCGGCTGGCGTAACGAGCCATGAATTTATCCAGACCGGTGCCGTCGGGCATGGCTGCCGTCACAGCGACAATCTTGTCATCCCTGGACGCCAGATCAATCAGCGTGTCTGCAAAGACCGACGTATAGGACGGCGCATTGCTTTTCGCTTTTTGCTGCTCGCCGGTGACAATGTCGAACTTGCCGCGCGCATGGCCCCGGTCTGCGGCACCTTCGGCGGGGGCGAAACCCTTGCCCTTTTTCGTAATCGCGTGGATCAGGATCGGCCCGGTGGCGCGGTCCTTTACGGTGCGCAGCACGGACAGCAGCTGTTCCATGTCATGCCCGTCGATGGGCCCGACGTAGGAAAAGCCCAGTTCTTCGAACAGCGTCCCGCCGACGGTCATATGTTTGACCAGATCCTTAGCGCGCTTGGCCCCTTCACGGAAGGGCGGCGGCAAAAAGGACACGGCACCCTTGGCGACGGCCTTCAGGTCCTGAAACGGACCTTCGGCATAAAGCCGCGACAAATAGGACGACATCGCGCCCACAGGCGGCGCTATCGACATTTCGTTGTCATTCAGAATGACGATCAACCGCTTGCCCAAATGGCCCGCGTTGTTCATCGCCTCATATGCCATGCCAGCTGACAGCGCACCGTCGCCGATCACCGCAATCGCATCGCCCGGATCGCCGCCCAAGTCACGCGCGGCGGCGAAGCCCAGCGCCGCGCTGATCGACGTGCTGGAGTGCGCCGCGCCAAAGGGGTCGAATGGGCTTTCGCTGCGCTTGGTAAAGCCGGACAAGCCGTCTTTCATCCGCAAGGTACGGATGCGGTCGCGGCGCCCAGTCAAGATCTTATGCGGATAGCACTGGTGCGACACGTCCCAAATGATCTTGTCACGCGGCGCATCGAACACAGCATGCAGCGCCACAGTGATTTCCACGACGCCAAGACCCGCCCCAAGGTGACCGCCGGTGCTGGCCACGGTGGCGATCGTCTCTGCCCGAAGCTCGTCGGCCAAACGGCGCAGTTGCACATCAGACAGGCCTTTCATGTCCGCTGGCACATGCACACGGTCAAGGATCGGCGTATTCGGGCGGTCGGTCATGGTCTTGTCCTTACTTGTCGCGCGCGATGACAAAGCGGGCAGCATCCTTTAGCGCATCGGCGCGTGTCCCAAAAGGATCTAGCGCGTCGCAGGCGCTGTCCACCAAATCGGCCGCGCGGCGCTTTGCCCCGTCCAGCCCCAGCAGCGACACAAAAGTCGCCTTGCCTGCGGCAGCATCCTTGCCCACCGCCTTGCCCACAGCATCCGCGCTACCTGTTTCATCCAAGATGTCGTCGGCGAGCTGAAACGCAAGGCCTAGCGCATCGCCATATGCCTTAAGCTGTGAAATATCAGCCTGCGCGATCCGCGGCCCGGCGCAGCAGGCCCAGGTAATCAGCGCACCGGTCTTGCCCGCCTGCAAGGTAGTGATCTGGTCCAGCGTCAGCGGCAGGCCTGTTTCGGCGGCGATATCAAGCGCCTGCCCAAGCACCATTCCGCTGGCCCCCGCTGCCTGTGCCAGGGTCAGCGCAAGATCAGCACGGGCCGCATCGGGTACACCAGCCCCCGGCGCACATACCAACTCGAACGCCAAAGCCTGCAGTGCGTCGCCCACAAGGATCGCTGTCGCTTCGCCCCACTTGCGATGCACAGTCGGTTGGCCGCGGCGCAGATCGTCGTTATCCATGGCAGGCAGGTCGTCGTGCACCAGCGAATAGGCGTGCATCGCCTCGATCGCGGCCGCCGCGTGTCCGGCGTGGTCGTCGACATCATACAAGCGCGCGCCTTCCAGCACCAGAAACGCCCGCAGCCCTTTACCGCCGCGCACCGCATACAGCATCGCATCATGCAAAGGCACATCCAGCACCGGAGTCAGCGCCCGTTCGATCAGCCGTTGCGCCATCGTGGCGTCCAGCGCCAGCTGATTGGTGAACATCACGGATCCAGCGGTGCAGTGCCAGCAGCCTGAGAATCGGGGCCTACGGTGATTTTCGCGACCTTTTCCTCGGCCTCGCTCAACTTCTTCTCGCAACGCTTTTTCAGCGCGGCACCGCGTTCGTACAGCGCGATACTGTCGTCGAGCGCGACATCGCCACGCTCCAGCTTGCCGACGACCTGTTCCAACTCGCGGATCGCATCCTCGAACGTCATCTCTTCAACAGGCGTTTCTGCCATCGCTCCGCTCCCTCAACACGTTGACATGCGCGGCGGCGGATGCCCCCAGTGCCGTCAGGTCATAACCGCCCTCAAGGCACGATACCACCCGCCCAGCGCAGTGTTTGTCCGCCAAATCACAAAGCTGTTCGGTGATCCACGTGAAATCATCCTCGACCAATGTAAGCCCAGCTAGTGGGTCGTCGCGGTGCGCATCGAACCCGGCCGAGATGATGATAAGGTCAGGCTTAAAGGCATCGACCCGCGGCAACACTCGGCCCTCCATTGCGACACGAAACCCGCGCCCGTTGGTGCCCTCCTCCAGCGGCACGTTCACCACATTGTCGTCCACACCGGTTTCATCAGCCGCCCCTGTACCTGGGTACAGCGGGCTTTGGTGGGTGGAACAGAACAGAATGCGCGCATCATCCTCAACCAGATCCTGCGTGCCATTACCGTGGTGAACATCGAAATCAACAATCGCCACCCGCCGCAGACCGTGGTGATCCAGCGCATGTTTAGCCGCGATGGCGACATTACCGAAAAAGCAAAACCCCATTGCAGTTGTGCGTTCCGCATGATGCCCGGGCGGGCGCATGGCGACGAAGGCATTGGCCACGTCGCCGCCCAGCACCAGATCGACCGCACGCACGGCACCGCCAGCGCTCCGCCAGACAGCGGCCAGCGTTCCGCGTGACAAATGCGTATCTGCATCCAGCGACACCCAGCCTTCGGCGGGGGCAGCGCGCCGGAGCATGTCGAGATGAGATTTCGGATGCACGCGCAGAACGTCGTCTTCTGCCGCCATGGGTGCCGACGCTCGGTGCAGGTCTATACCTTGCAACGCGCCAAGAACGGCGTCCATCCGCGCGACCTGTTCCGGGTGGCCGGGAGGGGTGACGTGATCAAGACAATCGGAATGAGTAATCAGGGCTGTTTTCATACCGCCACCAAAGCGAAACCACAGCCCAAGGACAAGTCACTTCATTTGGCCAGACAAAATCCCGCCGGAGGCATTCAGCTCCCGACAGGCCGCTCAACCGCCTATTCGGCGTCCTGACAGATCAGCGCCTCTTCCAGCGCGGCCATCGTGCAGGTCAGGTCGATCATCATGACTGACCCGGAAATATTTGCCAGATCCATCGTCTGACGGGCAGTAATGTCGAACATGAAATCTTCGCTGTTAAAATATATATCGGCACCCGGCACACCATTCAGAGACATTCCCGCGGCCTCCACTTCATAGGGTTAGCCGTCCAGGGCACAGGTCACTGGATAGGTCGCGCCTTCCTCGATATCGCCCCACGCCATGTTGAAGGCGGTCAGATAGCCTATGCAGGCGTTGTTATCAAAGCCAACGCTGACCACGGGCCCGTCAGTGAATTCTGATTGGATAAGGCAACCATCGCCTAGCGACGGGTCCCAAATCACGTCCCAGCCCCCAGCCGCACCCCAGTTTAGCAGATCTTAGGCGTGCGCTGCACCCGCGGCTAGCAGCGCAAGGGTGAACCCTGTCATCATTGGCTTGAACATGGCTACTCCGATCAAATCGGTTGCCTCGTAGATATCGTCTTTCAACCTTACCAAGGTCGACAACATTCCTACGCCGCCTAGCCTAAAGACTTAGGTGTGGCTAATCGGGGGCCAGCATGTATCCCGACCCGCGCACCGTCTGCAGGTATCGCGGTTGTTTGGGATCGGTCTCGATCTTGCGCCGCAACCGGGTAATCTGTACGTCTACAGCCCGCTCCTGCGTTTGCCCGCCGGACCGGCTCAACTCTTCAACAAGTTCTAGCCGCGTTATGGGCTCATGCGGGCGGGCCGAAAAAATGCGCATCAGCTGACTTTCAGTCGCCGTCAGCCGCACCAGCCCATCATCGCGCCGCATCTCGCCCTTGGTGATGTCATAGCGCGCGGGTCCCAGCTGCAGGACAGTCAGCGCGATCGGCTGCGCCTCTGCTTGCGGCGCGCGGCGCAGGATAGCGTTGATCCGCAGCAGCAGCTCCTTTGGCTCGAACGGCTTGGCCAGATAATCATCAGCCCCCGCTTCCAGTCCGGCGATCCGGTCCTCAGTCTCTCCTCGGGCGGTCAGCAGCATGACGGGCGTGCCCGTACGATGACGCAGGTCGCGGCAAAAGCTGATACCGTCCTCACCGGGCATCATTACGTCAAGCACAATCAGATCAAAGGCCAGCCCGCCCAGAATACGCCGCGCATGGGCTGCATCACGCGCGACAGTGACCAGAAACCCGGACCGCATCAAAAACTTGCGCAGCAAACCGCGAATACGTTCGTCGTCGTCGACAATAAGCAGATGGGGTTCGTCAACGCCCATCAGGTTTGTCCACCACCGCCAGATAGTGGCGCCGCATTTCGTCGTCCATCATCGCCTCCAAGACTTGTCGAAAGCCCGCCACCGCCACCGGGCCCGCCGCGCGATATGCGCTGCGCATCCGGTCCCGCTGCGCATCGGACAGGCTGCGTTCAAGCGCCGCGCCTTTGTCCGTCAGATGCAGGTGCCGCTCCCGCTTGTCCCTTTTCCCTACAGTAGACGATACAAGACCGTCGGCGATAAGACTACGCAACACACGATTAAGGGATTGTTTCGTAACACCAAGGATCGCCAACAAATTATTGACCGTAGTGCCAGGACTACGATGGATGAAATGGATCGCCCGGTGGTGCGCCCGCCCATAGGCCATGTCTGACAGGATCCGGTCCGGATCGGCGGTGAAGCCGCGATAGGCAAAGAACATCGCCTCGATCCCCTTGCGCAGCTGTTCGTCGGTCAGGAACAGCAGCGTCTGCCCCGAGGTGCCTTGCGGTGTCTGGTTCATGGACGTGCCTCTGGTCGGTTCCGGCATTACAATACGTCAGCCTTATTGACATGACTAGACTCAACTGGTAGCGACGCGGCATAATTTGCGCAACTTTATGTCCGAAACGGACACAAGTGCGATACAAATGCAAAATAGGAAGGAGTTTGGCCATGGATGGTGCCTATGACGACCGCGACGGTCAAATCTGGATGGACGGCCAACTG
>CAWUXN010000146.1:0-10805 GCA_963926415.1 uncultured Loktanella sp. | reverse complement strand
AACGAAGCATGTTTCGCGCTGGGTGAAGGCGTTGCCACTATTCGCGATATCGACACCGCCTGCCAATTGGGGCTTAACCACCCGATGGGGCCGCTAACCTTGGCGGATTTCATTGGCCTTGATACCTGCCTTGCGATCATGAACGTCCTGCACGACGGTTTAGCCGACACCAAATACCGCCCCTGCCCCCTCCTGACCAAGTATGTCGAAGCTGGCTGGCTAGGCCGAAAATCTCAGCGCGGGTTCTATGATTATCGCGGCGTCACGCCAGTCCCGACCCGCTGACCCAAGGCCAGCGTCTGCGCCCGCAGCCACACCATCAACTCGCGCGGACGAGACATCTGCGCCTCAAGCGCTTCATACGGAATCGCCTCGCCGATAACGGGTGCAAAATCAGTGTTACGGGTGCGGGCGACCTCGTGCAGTAGCAGGCTTTGCCGCAGCAGCGGGGAAATCCGGTTCGCGATCTGGTAAGAACGCGAATTGGCACCCGAAAAATAGCAGGGCACGACGGTCGCCCCTGACATACGGATCATCTTGGCCGTAAAGACGTTCCACTCTGCCTCCTGCACCGTGGCGAATACACTCGGCGCACTCGCGACGACACCGGATGGAAACAATGCGACCAAGCCGTCCTGTGCAAGATGTTCCATTACCTCACGGCGCATTTCAATCATCTTGGCCTGCGCACCAGGCTGGTCCGGAAACGGAACAGAGATCATAAAGCGCGTCGCCTCTGCGTCCAGCGACGTCAGCAGTGATCGGCTGAGGATGCGATAGTCGCTCCTTTGGCGACCAATCAGCTCTGCAAGAACCATACCGTCGACCATGCCGTGGGGATGATTGGCAACCAGAATAACTGGTCCGGTTTGCGGGATGTGCGCGATCTGATCGGCGGGCGTTGTCACCCGGATCCCCTGCGCGGCCAGCGTCGCCTTCCAGAATGACTGCCCTGTGGCCGGGCCAGCCCGCTCATAGGCGCGCACCATGCGGATAATGGTAATCTTGCCTGTCATCCACTCGACACCGCGAATGAACGCCTGCCGGAATGGACCGTCGAAAGAAGACGCATAACTCAGCGTCCTGCGATCATAAACGACCGGCTTGTCCTGCAGCGCGGATGACGCGCCGCCAGATTCAGCCGCCTTCGCCGAAGTTGTCATCGACAAGCGCCGTTATTGCATCGGACAAGGCCTGCGCATCCGGGCCGCACGTATCGACGTCAATCCAACTGCCGACGGTTGCCGCCAGCATAAGCAGGCCCATAATGCTGTCACCGCCGGCCTGCATACCGTCCTTGCTGACTGTAGCCGTCGCATCATGCGCCTCGACCACTTCGACCAATTTGGCCGAGGCACGGGCATGCAGCCCCTTCACGTTTTGTATCTTGAGGCGCGTCTGAGCCATTATCACTGCGGTCCCACGATATGAGAATTGATATAGCGGTGCGCCGCTTCGATCGCTGCATTCACCGCATCGGGCACAGATTTTCCACGCGATTTTGCCAATTTGATCAGCATGGGCAGATTAGCACCATAAAGAATGCGGCGATTGTCCGGACTGCAGGCGCGAAGGCTTAAATTGCTGGGCGATCCGCCAAACATATCGGTCACAATAATCACGCCTTTACCCTTATCGACGGCATCGGCCGCGTCGCAGATTTCCGCCTGCTTGGCGTTGCGATCATCGTCCGGTGCAATCGCAATGGCACGAATCCCATCTTGGCGTCCGACAACATGCTCGACCGCCAAGAGATATTCCCGCGCCAGGTTACCGTGGGCCACAATGACGATTCCGATCAAGCGTTATGTCCCCGCTCTCCGCTGGCCCCAGACCCAATCCCAGTTCCGTCGCGGCGTTCCATTTCCCTGTGCCGTTTAGATACGGGCCAGCCGTCTTGTGCAAGGGATGCCGCCAGCCTTTCGGTTAGCACGACCGACCTGTGTTGCCCGCCTGTGCACCCCAACCCGATCGAAAGATGCGCTCGCCCCTCGTCCTTATGGGCAGGCAACACCAAATCAAGCAGGCCCTTGATTTGCGCCGCGAACGGGTCAAATCGCGGATCCTGCGCGACATAGGCTGCGACATCAGCGTCGCGCCCATCAAGCGGCCGCAGCAATGGATCCCAATGGGGGTTCCGCAGAAAGCGGCAGTCGAACACCATGTCGAGCCCCCGCGGCAGACCGCGCTTGTACGAAAAGGACTGCACTGAAATGTTAAGCAGTTTGCCTTTGCCTTGCGCGAACAGACGCTCGACCTCGCTTCGCAGATCGTGGGGCGACAAATCAGAAGTATCAACAAGCACATCCGCGCGCGCACGGATCGGACCGAGCAGTTCCTTCTCAGCGGCAATTCCGGCCTGCGGCGGTCCAGCAGGCGCAAGCGGATGGTGCCGCCGCGTTTCGGAATAGCGCCGGATCAGGACGTCGTCATCGGCATCCAGAAAAAGAACCTGCGCTTCGTGACCTATCACGCGGTTCAGCCTGTCGATCGCTTCGATCAACGCATTGGTACTGAAATCACGGTTACGGACGTCCAGCCCAAGCGCTAGTCGTCCGGCAGTTGCACCGTCCAGCAGGCGCGGCAACAATGACAGCGGCAAGTTATCGATCACTTCGAAACCGATATCTTCCAGCGCATTAATCGCCGTCGAGCGGCCAGCGCCGGACGGTCCGGTGACCAGCAGAATGCGGGGGCCCAGTAAGTCTTCGGCAGGAGAGGCATAGTCAGTCATCAGGCGATCCGGCCCGCGCGCAGGTATTGCAGAAGGGCTGGCGCACAGGATACGCTGAACGGCCGCTGAATCAAAGGCAGCATGCATCCCAAAAACGTAACGTTTTGCATGAGCGGCAATCGACTTTCTGAGGATTGATCAAGATCGACGACACAGCATAATGGGGCCGGCCCTGCAGGACGGGCGCGCAGGATACCAAGCCCTCGTGCTTCTATCATGCCGCGCAGCGTGGGAGGGCAACTCGCGATGACCTGATCCGCGCGGCGCGATAGTTGGACACGGTCATCGGCGATCAGATTAGCCCCAAGGGCCATCAATTCCAGCGCCAGCGCCGACTTTCCCGTCCCGGACGCACCTTGGATCAGCATGCCACGCCCCTGCCAGGACACCGCGCTCGCATGAACCGTTTCGGTCATCGATCAGACAGGTAGACCCACAACAAACCGCGCACCCAGCGGATCAGATGTGACGTCTGCTTCGGTTGGCCGGATGTTTTCAGCCCAGATAACTCCGCCATGTGCCTCAACGATCTGTTTGCTGATCGCAAGGCCAAGGCCCGAGTTGTTACCAAACTGGCCCTCGGGGCGTTCGGAATAGAATCGCTTGAAGATCTTTGTCAGCGCACCATCAGGAATACCTAGACCAGTATCCTCAACCACGATCAGAATCCGATTCTCACGGCGACGGGCCCAAACGCGAATAGCGTCCCCATCCTCGCAAAACGAAATTGCGTTCGCAATCAAGTCGACGCAGACTTGTGCCAAACGCCCCTCAAGGCCCTGAACCATGATCGGTTGATCAGGCAGATCAGAGATGTACTCGATGCCCTTGCTTTCAGCTTCGCGTCCTAGGAATTTGTTCAGATTGCCCAGCATCCTTAGCAGATCGAACGTCTCTTCCTCTTCCTTAACCAGCTCTGAATCAAGGCGTGAGGCATTAGAAATATCACTGACCAGACGATCTAGACGGCGGACGTCATGTTCAATCACCTCAAGCAGCTTTTCGCGGTGTTCCTCTTTCTTGACGATCCGCAACGATCCAACCGCAGAGCGAAGGGACGCCAGCGGGTTCTTGATTTCATGGGCGACGTCAGCAGCAAACTGCTCATTTCCTTCAATCCGCTCGCATAGTGCCTGCACCATGCCTCGTAATGCGCCAGACAGGCGACCGATTTCATCAGGACGGGCAGTCAGATCAGGAATACGTATGCGAGTCGGAGACATCTTGCGGGCATTCTTGTCGCGCCCCAGCTCTGCTGCGGCCGCGAGGTCGGCAAGCGGATTTGCTATGGTCGATGCCAGAACAAGGCTCAAGATCACGCTGACTGTCATGCTGACCAGGAACAGCCGCAGGACCTGTTCGCGTTCTCGGCTGACAAGTGCGTCGAGTTCACCAGCAGCGCTGGTGATCGACACCACGCCAACAGGGCGGCCATCCCGCTCGATCGCGGTGGCGACGATGAAATTCGTCCCCAGCGGAGTCTGCTGAGAGCGCACCTCTATGCCGCGCTCCATGACCATGGCCACATCTTCGGGGCTCATCATCATAGTGTCAGCGAGCGGGGCCTGATCCGCAGGCACCAGACCTCGCAGGGCGGCCCATGCGCGCGAAAGAGAATCGGTAATGACAGTTTGGCCATCGTCAGGCTGCAATCTTTGGACGGCCGCACCACTGGTTTTGCCGATGGCCGTCGCCAACTGCCGGCCTGTAGGGCTATAAATGTTGACGATGATCCCGCCGCGCAGGTCCATTTCGTCCAATGTCCGCACCACATCGATCCCGTCACCGCTGACAAGATCAACAGGTGCCGTCAAAGGCATCCGCGCCTCCAGAACATCGGCAATCAACTCTGCCTCATTCACCAGACCCGATGCGCGCTGATAAGCCAGATTGTCGCGCGAAGGGTTAAGGTAAAGCACTCCGGCCACCAGAAAAAGCATCGCCAATAGGTTGAACGTGATAATCTTGCGCGCAATCGGAGAAGAGCGCAGGTTGAACAGCCGCGGCTTCTTGCGAATGTGTAGCATCTCCTTTTCGCTTTCCGATTGCGGCGCGATCCAGTCGTCACCCAGTACAAGATCAGGTTTATTCCGTGCTGCGCGCCGCACGGAGTTCAGATCACGCACATCAATTTGTCGGGCAGCGTAAGTCATGATCAGGCTTCGTTATACCTATAGCCAATACCATATAGTGTTTCAATCGCTGAAAACGCGTCATCAGCCTGACGCATCTTCTTTCGTAAGCGCTTGATATGGCTATCTATTGTGCGGTCGTCGACGTAGATTTGATCGTCATATGCGACGTCCATCAACTGGTCACGCGACTTCACGAAACCGGGGCGCTGCGCCAGCGCCTTCAGCAACAGGAATTCGGTGACCGTCAGCGACACGTCGCTGTCTTTCCACTTCACCGCGTGGCGCAAGGGATCCATCGTCAGCTCACCGCGGACCATGATTTTGTTTTCCTCGGTCTCTTCTAGGACTTCGCCGCCGATCACATCCTGGCGGCGCAGCAGCGAGCGGATGCGCTCGAGCAGTAAGCGCTGGCTAAACGGCTTCTTGATGTAGTCATCAGCCCCCATTCGCAGGCCCAACACCTCGTCAATCTCGTCGTCCTTGGAGGTCAGAAAGATCACGGGCATGGAGGTTTTTTGCCGCAGACGCTGCAATAGATCCATGCCGTCCATCCGGGGCATCTTGATATCAAGGACAGCCATATCGGGCAGGCGCTTTTCAAAGGCATCAAGGGCTGACTGACCGTCGTTATAGGTCTCAACCTCAAAGCCTTCGGCCTCAAGGGTCATTGACACAGATGTCAAAATATTTCGATCGTCATCGACAAGTGCGATCTTGGCCATGGGTTTTCCCTACTGCTCGAGTTGTTATTATATACTTTTTCAAGAATCTCTCATGCGTTTGCCACAGCGAATCAACCCTTTATCGCGAATCAAGCACGTATCCCTGCATTATTTGTGCCAAAATGCCCCGGGAATGGCTAATGGGTCACAAAGTTACGCGAGACCCCGCCTTGATAGCGTTAACATGTCGCTGGTTGCGCTAACGTCGCAAATCCGGCCTGTTCCGTCGCAAAAACATGGTGCTAAGAGGGTGACAGCCACCCGAGGCCTGAAACCACAAGGAACGCACCAATGGACCACGGAACGGTCAACCCCGCGATGAAACTTGACGACCAAGGCATCACCGGACTGGGCGCGGTCTATTACAACATGTCCGCCGACGACCTTCAGGCCGCTGCCATTGCCAACGGCGAGGGGATCAACGGCAAAGGCGGCACATTTCTTGTAACCACCGGCAAACACACGGGCCGGTCGCCGAAAGACAAGTTCGTCGTCCGCACGCCAGATGTGGAAGATAACATCTGGTGGGACAACAACCCGCCAATGGACCCGGCCAAGTTTGACACCTTGTATAACGACATGCTGGCCCACATGAACGGCGGCACGGCCTACGTGCAGGACCTGTTCGGCGGCGCGGACCCTGCATATCGCCTGGACGTGCGCGTTGTCACCGAACTTGCCTGGCACGGACTGTTCATCCGCCACCTGCTGCGCAAGCCCGAGCAATCAGAGCTCGCAAGCTTTGCCCCTGAATTTACCATCATCAATGTCCCCAGCTTCAAGGCAGACCCAGCCCGCCACGGCTGCCGGAGCGAGACAGTCATCGCTCTGAACTTTGCGCGCAAACTGATCCTGATCGGCGGTACCGAATACGCAGGCGAAAATAAGAAGTCGGTCTTTACCCTGCTGAACTATCTGCTGCCGGAAAAAGGCATCATGCCGATGCATTGCTCGGCCAACCACGCGACCGGTAACCCTGTTGATACAGCGGTCTTTTTCGGCTTGTCCGGCACGGGCAAGACGACGCTGTCCGCCGACCCGGCCCGCACGCTGATCGGTGACGACGAACACGGCTGGTCGGAACGCGGCGTCTTTAACTTTGAAGGCGGCTGCTATGCCAAGACGATCAACCTGCGCGCAGAGGCAGAGCCGGAGATCTATGCCACTTGCTTCATGCCCCACACGGTCATCGAGAACATGGTTCACGACCCGGACACGCTGGAACTCGACTTCGACGACACCAGCCTGACGGCGAACATGCGCTGCGCATACCCGCTCGAGTATATCTCGAACGCATCGGAAACCGCGCTTGGCGGCCACCCCAAGAACATCATCATGCTGACCTGTGACGCCTTTGGTGTGCTGCCTCCGATCAGCCGCCTGACGCCAGCGCAAGCTATGTATCACTTCCTGTCCGGCTTCACGTCCAAGGTTGCCGGAACCGAACGCGGCGTTACAGAGCCGGAGCCGACATTCAGCACCTGCTTTGGTGCGCCTTTCATGCCGCGCCGGCCCGAAGTGTATGGCAAACTGCTGCAGGAAAAGATTGCGAAACACGGTGCGACTTGCTGGCTGGTGAACACCGGCTGGACCGGCGGTGCCTATGGCACAGGATCGCGGATGCCGATCAAGGCGACCCGCGCGCTGCTAACCGCCGCGCTGGACGGCAGCCTTGCAGAGACCAGCTTCCGCAAGGACCCCAACTTTGGCTTTGACGTGCCGGTTGAATGCTATGGCGTCGATACGGTCCTGCTGGACCCGCGCAACACCTGGCCCGATCACGCCACATACGATACGCAGGCGGTCAAGCTGGTGCGGATGTTCTCGGACAACTTTGCCAAATACGTGCCCTTTATCGACGACGACGTGAAGGCGGCGGCGATCGGCTAAGCCGCATCGTAACACAAAATGGTGCCTATTCAGCGCCGCAAGATAGATTAGGGTTGGGCCATGCGCCTGACCTTTTTCATTTTTTGCCTTCTTGCGACGACCGCGTCGGCCGCCATTGATACCTTTGTCAGCCCTCTGATCGGCTCATTGGAAAGCGGCGTTATCTGTCCGCCCCCGTCGGTTGGCGATTCCCCTGCCCCCGGGACCGTGGCGGGGCTTACCCATCTAGTCGACGAAGACCCGCCATTCGTATCGATGTCGCGTCGGCTGCCCGCCGTCATGGGAATCGGATTTGGCGTCAAAACAATGACTGCAGACCGTATGGGCTTGTCCGAGATCACGATGACCGTCACCCATCCGCCCATGGGCAAGGACGGCGCAACACAGCAAAGCTTTTTGACGCGGATCGATGGCGGCACCCCATCGCTGACATTCTATCAGTTCGACTATGCTTACGAGCTGGTTCAGGGGACGTGGCAGATGGAGGCGATGAAAGACGGCATCATCCTGTATCGCACCAGCTTTGAAGTCGTCGCGCCAAAGGATGCGCCAGAACTGGCACGCTTCTGCGGTTTCGAGCAGCTGCTGTCCTAAGTCAGCCCATCAACCCGCGACGGATCAGATTGGCACCTGCTACGATCAGGACCAGCAGAGTGACCTTGCGAAACAGCTCTTGATCGAACCGGTCACCCAGACGAAAGCCGATCCACATCCCGATGACGGCAGGCACACCCAAAAGCGCTGATAGTTGCCATGTATGCGCATTCAGCACGCCGGATTTCAGATGCCCAAGGAAAAGCATCACAGAACCAAGGCCATAGATGACGCCCTGCACGGCCATTTGCTTGGCCCTAGGCGTCCGCAGCGCCAACAGATACAGCACCGTCGGCGGCCCCCATGTCCCTGCCAGCCCGCCCAGCGTGCCCGCAGCCAATCCCGATCCCCACTCAAACGGACGCCGCAAATGCGGCGGAATCATCGGCTTCCAGCCCAACAACTGCACCGCGCAAAGCGCTACAACCGGCACTCCAAGGATCACGAACATCGCATCGGCAGAAATCGACGTCAGGAATTGTGCAGAGACCAGAATCATGACGCAAACGACCAGCAGGTAGCGCCAGTGTTCCGCAACAGCTTCCCGCGCGGGACCAAGGCCGGACCGAGCAATCTGCCAACCATTACTGACAAGGATCGGCAGGATAATTCCAGCGACAACAAGCTGCGGATCAATCATGATACCCATACCACTTATCATAATCAGCGGCATCGCAAAGCCAACCGCACCCTTGATGAAGCCACCAAGCAACGTAACAAGACAGGCAAAAAGGACCAGCTGAAGGGGAATTACGGCGAGGATATCAGTCATATTGGCGGCACCTTGCGCGATCCTTCGGTCGAGCGCCACGCAAATCAACCGAGACACTTTCGTATGTTTTACCATATTTTTACGCATTAATATTGCGCTGCAGGTGCAAACATCCTAACTGTGCAATTGCAACACAATGAGGACCCGATGATGGCATATGACGGAGCAGGCCCGATGACCGACGCTGCAATTCTGGCGAACCTGAGCGAGCTGACCAGATCGTCGCTTGATGCTGTCAGCGCGATCACGAACAGGGCCAAGTCCGCCGTTGCCGCGCTTGTCACCGATAACGGCCGCATCTCTGCCCGCCTGATTGACCAGCATCAGACCGCAGCTCATGGCCTTGCGTGGCTTGCGACCTACAATGAGGCCCTGCAGCAAATGCAGGCTTGGGCTGACAGACTGACTGCCGATGACCACTTCACTGAAGTCGAAGCGCTGATCCTGCAAATCGCCTTTGGTGAATATCTGTCCCAGATCGCTGGCGGGATCCAGATGAACCAGACAGAAGTGGTGCGCGCCGCTGATCTTGGCCTGACTGCAGCCGACCTTGCGCCCCTGAATGCCCCCGCCCCCACCGTATTGATGGCGCGCGGCAACACCCAAGCCGCACGTACCCAACTGGCCCAACTGATGCAGGACCGCGCCGGAGAACTGACGGTCGGAGCCTCTGGTCTTGATGACGAGCTAGAGATGATCCGCGATCAGTTTCGCCGCTTCAGCCGGGAAAAGGTCGAACCCTTCGCACACGACTGGCACCTGAAGGACGAGTTGATCCCGATGGAAATCATCGATGAGATGGCCGAAATGGGCGTCTTTGGCCTGACCATTCCAGAAAACCTTGGCGGCTTTGGCCTGTCGAAATCCGCGATGTGCGTCGTGTCAGAAGAGCTTTCGCGCGGGTATATCGGCGTTGGATCGCTGGGCACCCGGTCAGAAATCGCGGCAGAGCTGATCTTGTGCGGCGGCACGGACGAGCAGAAATCGCAATGGTTGCCCAAATTGGCCAGCGGTGAAATTCTGCCGACGGCTGTATTCACCGAACCCAACACAGGCTCTGATCTTGGCGCGTTGCGCACCCGCGCCACGCGCGATGGTGACAATTGGCAGATCACAGGCAACAAGACCTGGATCACCCACGCCGCCCGCACCCATGTGATGACGGTGCTGGCCCGTACCGAACCCGACACCACCGACTATCGCGGGTTGTCGATGTTCCTGGCCGAAAAGACCCCCGGCACCGATGACGCCCCCTTTCCCGATCCCGGCATCACGGGAGGAGAGATCGAAGTCCTCGGCTATCGCGGCATGAAGGAATACGAACTGGCCTTCGATGGTTTTGCAGTCAAAGGCGAGAATCTGCTCGGCGGCGAGACGGGCAAAGGCTTCAAACAGCTGATGCAGACCTTTGAATCCGCCCGTATCCAGACAGCTGCGCGTGCCATTGGCGTGGCGCAATCCGCTCTGGATGAAGGCATGAAATACGCGCAGGACCGCAAGCAATTTGGTAAGTCACTGATCGCGTTCCCCCGCGTGTCCGGCAAGCTGGCGATGATGGCGGTCGAGATCATGGTCGCACGGCAACTGACTTATTTCAGCGCCAATGAAAAAGACGCCGACCGCCGCTGCGACCTAGAGGCAGGGATGGCCAAGCTGCTTGGTGCACGCGTCGCATGGGCCTGCGCCGACAACTCGCTTCAGATCCACGGCGGCAACGGTTTCGCGCTGGAATACAAGATCAGCCGCATCCTGTGCGATGCCCGGATCCTGAACATCTTTGAAGGGGCCGCCGAAATTCAGGCGCAGGTCATCGCGCGGCGCTTGCTGGGGTAACCTGTCGGCGGCCCACCGCTAGCCTAGCCATCCGCCCGCATAATCGTGTCGATCAAACGGGCGCGGGCGGCAGGGACGTTGCGGTCGCCCAAGCCCTTGATCAAGCGGTTTTCAATGAAAAACCC
>CAWUXN010000145.1:0-6906 GCA_963926415.1 uncultured Loktanella sp. | reverse complement strand
GAAACCCTGATGGGTCGTTGGAAAACCGTCATCGGGCCTAAGCTAAAGACGCGGTCGTTCGAAAATCAGAAAACAGGGGCCAGGATTGGTGTCGGCATTCTTGACCGCATGACCGAAATTGGCCGGCCCAATTTCGAACGCACCGCCTGAAATCCGTCTTGGGTAGGCCATGTTCCGAGTTGGGGTTGATCCGTGCAACAAGGCCGCGGAGTGCGCCGCCTACGGCCGCGATTACGAGTCGTTTGGCTTCGGCCCCATGCGCTAGGCGGCTTTCGTCGCCTGACCTTCGGTCAGAATAGTATAAAGGGTTGCGGGGTTGCTGTTGGCCCGCAGCTTGGCGCAGATATCCGGGTTGCGCATGGTGCGCGACACCAGCGCCAGCGCACGCAAGTGTTCAACGCCGGCCTCTTCTGGTGCCAGCAAGGCAAACACCAGATCGACGGGCTGCCGGTCAACGGAATCAAAGTTCAGTGGCTTTTCCAAGCGCAGGAACAACCCGCGGACGCGGTCGACATCTGCCAGACGGGCATGGGGCAGGGCGATTCCATGCCCCACCCCGGTGGGTCCCAGACTTTCGCGTTCGATCAGGGCCTCGATTACATCGACGGACGGCATCTGATATGACTGTTCTGCCATGGCACCTAGGTCGTGAAAGAGACGTTTCTTGCTGGTGCAACCGCCCAACATTTTGACGGCACCTTGCTGCAGGATGTCGGCCAGTTGCATCAATTCGTCCCTTGGTGTGGATCCGGCCGTTCAGCCCGCGTTGTGCGGATCGATCCAGCCGATGTTCCCATCTTCACGTTTGTAGACCACGTTGATGCGGCCCTGCTTTTCGTTTCGAAAGACCATCACGTTCGCATGGGACAGTTCCATTTGCATCACAGCTTCGCCAACCGAGATTGAGGGGATCTTTGCCTCAGTCTCTGCCACGATAACCGGTGCGTCGCTGGACTGCTCATCCTCGTCGCTATCATCCTTCGTTGCGGCAATGATATACGACCCACCGCCCGAAACTTCAACAGGGTCAGGGCGATCGCGGTGGTGATCCTTCAGCCGGCGCTTGTAGCGGCGCAACTGCTTGTCCATCTTTTCGGCGCACGAATCGAAAGCAGCATAGATTTCGGAATCTTTGCCAGATGCTTGAACCGTCAGGCCCGTGGACAGATGAACCAAGGATTCCGCCACATATTCGTGTCCGGTCTTGGAGAAGACGACATAAGCCTCGGTCGGGCGACCGGCATATTTCGCCAGCGTTTCGCCCAGTTCAGTTTCAACGTGGGTTTGCAACGCCGCGCCGATGTCGATCTGTTTTCCGCTGATCTGATACCGCATGATCTCTCCTTTTCTGCTGGTATTAACGCACAAAGGACCAAGGCCGCAAACGGCCCAAAGTTCCCATGAATTGCGCTTTAAAGGATGATGCCGCAGATGTTTCCAAAGGCTTACATTGTCCGCTCAGCGCAGGCGCTACGGCGGAAAGGCGATGGAAAATCTCTTGCATCATCCCTGACATTCAGCGCTACAAGAGGCCGTCTGTCAATGGCGGCTCAATTTACGCGGAAACCGGCACCCAGATAAACGCGCTGCACATTCTCGTCGCGCACGACCTCTTCGGTGGTTCCGCTCATCAGAACTTTTCCGTCGTGCAAAATATAGGCGCGGTCCACGATTTGCAGGGTTTCCTGCACATTATGGTCGGTAATCAGCACGCCGATGCCGCGGTTTTTCAGGTCTGCAACAAGGTTGCGAATTTCCGCAACTGCAATGGGATCGACCCCGGCAAAGGGTTCATCCAGCAGGACGTATTTGGGGTCAGTCGCCAGACAACGGGCGATTTCTGCGCGCCGGCGCTCCCCCCCTGACAGCGCAACGGCGGGGGCCCGCCGAAGGTGTTCGATCGAAAATTCGGACAGAAGTTTTTCCAGTTTCTCGCGCCGCCGCTTCTTGTCAGGTTCTGCGATTTCCAGCACGGCCTTGATGTTGTCCTCGACCGTCAAACCGCGAAAAATGGACATTTCCTGTGGCAGATATCCGATCCCGAAATTGGCGCGGCGATACATTGGCAAGGTCGTCACATCCTCGCCGTCTACGCTGACCTGTCCGCCTTCCAGCGTGACCAGGCCCGCGATCAGGTAAAAACAGGTGGTTTTGCCCGACCCGTTCGGCCCCAGCAGGGCGACGACCTCTCCTTTGCCGAGGTGCAGGCTGACGTCACGGATCACCGGACGCTTGCGATAGCTTTTGCGCAAGTTTGTGACGCGCAGGCCGGTGTTTTCAGTGGTGGTCACGTCGCAGTGCATCAGTTGTTGCCGTCCTGTTGAAACACGGTCCGCACGCGGCCAGACATCTGAGCGGTGCCAGCGTTCAAGTCCAGAATCATGCTGTCAGAGGACAGCGCGCTTTTGCCTTGGGTCAGCATGACGTCGCCGTTCAGCGTCAGCAAACCGCTGGCCAGATTATAGTCGGCGCTTTGCGCCTCGGCTGCCTCGGTCGCGGTGGCAAATGTCACCCCGCCAGAGGCTTGCAGCCGCGTGATGTCACCGGTTTCGGCAGCATAGCTGACCTGCACAGACGGCGCAGACAGGCGCAGATCACCCTGGCCAATCACGACATTGCCGCTGAACACGGCCGAGCCAGTGTCCTGATCGACGTTCAGGTTGTCGGCTGTGACTTCGACAGGGGCGGAAGGATCTGTGGCGATCCCACCAAGGTTGATATTCGTTTGGGCCGTCGCGGGGACGGCAAGCACCAAAGCGGTCAAGGCTGCAAGAATTCGGTTCACGTCAGTCTTCCTTTGGTGCGGCGGTTGGCGGCATATATACCATTTTCACGCCCTTGGTGAAATTCATCTGCTGGCCGGTCCCATCGGTGCCGGTCTGGAAGATCACCTGACCTGCGCTCAGCTGACCAAACGGTGCCTGCACTTCCAATGCGCCATCAGAAGTCACGACGCCAGAGTTCAGGTCAGCCTTAAGCCCTGATGTCTCCATCACATAGCCAGATGACGTCTCTAACCGGACTAGGCCGCCCAGATGCGCGGTTTTCGCGGCGGTATCGACAAGGCCGCTGCCCGCGGTGACCCGCAGTGTAGTGCCATCGACGCCGTCCAGCGACAGGCGTGGTTTGTCAATCGTCACCTCGTTGCCGCCATTTGCATCGGGGCGTGCAGCCTCTGCGCTGATTGCAAGGGTGTCGCCGGTGTTCGTCAGTCCGGAAAAGCGCGGCGAGGCAATGCGTTGTTCAGAGGCGGCGGCGTTTATTTCGGCAAAGGGAATATCGGTTGGTGTGCCGGTCCGGCGAGCGAACAGAAACAGCGTCGATAGCAGTATCAGCGCGGCCAGCGGCAGCAGAATTTTTAGCCAGCCGACCAGTTGCGAATGAAAGTTGGTGGCCGTCGCCATGGATCAGACCACGCCAGCGCGCAGGCAGTCGTGAATATGCAGTATCCCGGCAACCTTGCCGACATCATCAACTGCGAACAGACAGGTAATTTTACGCTCGTTCATGATGGCAACAGCGCGTTCCGCTAGCGCTCCGCTTTGCACCGTTGTGGGGTTGCGGGTCATGACTTCGACCGCCGTGTGGTCCAGCAGACCCTGCATGTGACGGCGAAGGTCGCCGTCGGTGATGACGCCGGTCAGCGTGCCGTCGTCCGCGACAATGCCGGCAACGCCAAAGCCGCGTTGCGAAATGACCAGAAGCACGTCACCCATCGGCATATCGGCGGCCACAATCGGCAGTTCTGCGCCGGTGTGCATCAGGTTTGCGACCGTCGACAGGCGCGCGCCTAGTTTGCCGCCGGGATGCACATCGCGAAAATTTTCCGGCGTGAACTGGCGGTGTTCCATAAGCGCTATGGCCAGTGCGTCGCCCAAAGCCAGCGTCATGGTGGTCGAAATCGTCGGCACAACGCCGGTGCCGCACGCCTCGCCTAACTGGGGCAGGACAAGGGCGATATCGGACTGCGTCAAAAGGGTGCTGTTCGGCCGGCTGGCGACACCGATCAGCGAAATCCCGAACCGCCGAGTATAGGCGACAAGGTCGGCCAGTTCAGGAGTCTCGCCAGAGTTTGACAGCACGATGACAACATCGCCGGGCGCTAGCATGCCCAGATCGCCGTGACTTGCCTCGGCGGGGTGGACGAAGTGGGCGGGGGTCCCGGTGCTGGCAAAGGTCGCTGCAATCTTGCGCGCGATATGCCCGGACTTGCCCATGCCAGATAGGATTACACGCCCGCGCACATCCAGCAGCATCTGCACGGCGGCAGCGAAGCTGTCGTCAAGCGACTGGCCAAGGGCCACAAGCGCAGCAGCTTCGGCTTCGATGACGCGGCGACCGGTGTCGCAAAAGATACGGTTCTGATCCATCAGTGCGCAAACACGTCGGGGTCTGCCCATCCGGCCAGATCCAGCTGGGCCCGGGTCGGCAGAAAGTCAAAGCAGGATTGCGCCAGCGTGGTGCGCCCTTCGCGGGACAGGCGGCTTTCCAGCTCTGTTTTCAACTTGTGCAGGTGGAGAACATCGGACGCGGCATAATCCAGCTGCGCAGAGGTCAGGATCGGCGCGCCCCAGTCACTTTGCTGCTGATGTTTGGAAATATCGGTGCCAACCATTTCGCGCAGCAACTCCTTTAGGCCGTGGCGGTCAGTAGACGTGCGAACCAGCTTGGATGCGATTTTCGTGCACCAGACCGGGTGGCACAGCACACCGTAGGCGTTGAACAGGGCGGCAATGTCGAAACGGCCGAAGTGAAACAACTTGGTCACTTTCGGGTCGGCTAGTATCCGGCACAGGTTGGGCGCAGGCGCGATGTCCGGGGATACCTGCACCAGATGGCAATCGCCGTCGCCGCTGGACATTTGGATCAGGCACAGCCGGTCGCGGCGCGGGATCAGACCCATGGTTTCGCAATCGATCGCGACGACAGTACCAAGGTCCAGTCCGTCCGGCAGATCGTCGCGATAAAGATGATTGGCCATAAAAGATCCGCCTGTCTGAGGTTGCCATCAGATAGGCTGCGCAGGCCATCCGCTCAAGCCCTAACCGGGATTTGCCTTGGGCCGGGCGGGTTCGCCGCGCAGGACTGCAGCGACGAAAGACGGAGAGATGCGGCCAGCTAAGGCGCGCGCCGCACGGCGATCTTTGCGCTGAGTGGCAGATGATCAGAGGCTATGCGGCTTAGGTCCGTGTCGATCATGTCCAAGTCGTACATTTCCAGATGGTCTGACATGCCGATGCGGTCCAGTGGGGCCAGACGCCAGCGGGCGTGGAATGAATGGCCGGGGGAGCGCAGGCCAAACTTTCGCGTCAGCGGCCCCAGCCCGCGCCGTGCGGACCATTCGTTCAGATCGCCTGCGATGACCGTAGGATGGTCATCCTGATCAACCATCCAGTCCAGAACCGCATGTTGTTGGCCCAGCCGCGACCTGCGCAGTAGGCCCAAATGCAGGCCGACAATCCGTAACGGTCCAAAGGAAGACTTCACAAGCGCTGCCACCGCGCCGCGCGGCTCAAGCCCTGGCAGGACGATCCGGTCAATGGACATGACGGGCCAGTCGGGCCGGATCAGGATCGCATTGCCGTGCCAGCCCAAGCTGACTCTGTTTTCCGCCAGCGCGGCAGGGACAAGACCGGATTCTTCGATCGCATCACGGGGCAGGGCGCTGGGGCGCTGGCCAAGGCGCAGGTCGGCCTCTTGAAGGATCACAATGTCAGGCGCTGCTTCGCGCAGGATTGTCAGAATGCGGTGTGGATCACGGCGACGGTCCGTGCCCATCGCCTTGCGGATGTTATAGCTGACAACGTGCAGCTGGTCGGTATTTTGGGTCATAAGATTGGCGCTCCAATGCGGAACAAACCCTCGCCGATGCGGCGCAGCGTGCTGGCTTGCGGGATACCGACGTCACAGTCGGGGGCCAGATCCAGAAACCATTGCGCCAGCTTTGACACGCTGTCTGTGTCGTGAACGAAAAGTGCGTCTTCAAAGTTCAGCAGCATGCTACGCACATCCAGGTTGTTTGATCCGACATAAGCCGAGTCATCAAGGATGCCAGCCTTGGAGTGCATCATGCCGGGTTTGAACAGCATAATTTGGCAACCTGCCGACTGCAGGTCGCGCAGATATGCCCCGCGCGCAAAATCCGCGATCTTTTGATTTGATGTCATCGGGATAAGGATGCGGACATCGACGCCCCGCCGACCCGCGACGCACAGCGCCTCGCTTAGGCCTTCGGTGGGCAGGAAATAGGGTGTCGCGATCCAGACGCGAGTCTCTGCGCGGTGAATGGCGTTCACCAGCACGTCATGCAGCGCGTCTTGGCGAAGGTCCGGGCCAGACGGGACAAGCTGCACAACCGCGCTGCCGTCGCCATGCTGCGCGATGTCGGACACCGCCTCTGCTGCGCCGCCTGCGCCTCGCCAGTCGGATTCGAAAAGCTGCGTAAATGACACCACCGCCGGGCCGCGCAGGGTAAAGGCCAAGTCCGTCCAGGCGTCGTCGCTGCTGGTCAGGTATTCCTTGGCGACGTTCATGCCGCCGCCAAAGGCCGCTTTCTGGTCTACGACCATAACCTTGCGGTGATTGCGCAGATTCAGATGACCGCGGATCAGTCCCCACCTGAGTGGAGAGAAAAACCGCACGTCCCCGCCTGCCGCCTTAAGGTGCCGCAGGGCCGATGTGGGCGCGTTAAGCGTGCCAAGCCGGTCGATAACCAGCCGCACGCGCACGCCCCTTTGCGCCTTTGCTGTGAGCGCCATCACGAAATCGCGGCCGACGTGATCATTCGCGACAATATAAAACAGTGCGTCGATCTGTTCGCTTGCATTGTCGACCATGTCAAACAGCGCGTCCCGCGCAATGTCCGGCTTGCCCAGAAGCACAAAGTCGTGGCCGCCCGTCGCGCCC
>CAWUXN010000144.1:0-2900 GCA_963926415.1 uncultured Loktanella sp. | reverse complement strand
CGCGTGCTGGCTTTGCTGGGCGGCGATTTGCAGGCGGACCGTGCCGTGCCTCCCACTGGGTTCACCGCGCGGCTGACGGTGTTCACCGCCGCCGCCATGGCGTTTCTGGCGGTTTTTGCGATTGCCTTGTCGCTGGCGACGGGACGCTTAGCTGATCGCTGGTCAGCAGAGCTGGCGCGCACGGCGACGCTGCGCATCTCTGCCCCCGCCGATCAGGCTCACGCACAAGTGCGCGCTGCGCTGACGGTGCTGGAACAAACCCCCGGCGTCGCCAGCGCCCGCGCGCTGAGTGATGACGAGGAACGCGCCCTCCTAGAGCCGTGGTTCGGCCCCGACCTACCACTGGACAGCCTGCCGATTCCCCAGTTGATTGAGATTGTTGAAACGGCAGATGGCTATGACGCCACGGGCCTGCGGGCGCGCCTGCAAGCAGAGGTTCCGGGCGCGGTGCTGGACGATCATACCCGCTGGCGGCAGCCGCTGGTGACGGCCGCGAACCGGCTACGGATGCTTGGCTGGGTCGCGTTGGCGCTGATTGGCGGGGCGACAGCCGCGATGATCACGTTGGCAGCGCAATCGGCGCTCGAGGCCAACGCGCAGGTCATTCGTGTGCTGCGGCTAGTTGGCGCGCGCGACACTTATATCGCCAGCGCCTTTGAGCGTCGATTTACGCTGCGGGCGGCGGCGGGGGCTTCGCTGGGCACGCTGCTGGGCGTCCTGGCGGTGGCTTTGTTGCCTGATGGCGGCGATGCGGGGGGGTTCTTAACCGGTCTCGGCTTTACTGGTCTTGGCTGGCTTGCACCGCTGCTGATCCCGCCACTGGCCGGTGTGACCGCCTTTTTCGCAACTCGGGCTGCGGCCTTGCGCACGCTAAGGACGCAATCATGAGTTATGCTTTGCAATGGCTACGATCGCTGGCATTCAGCATAATGATGTACATTTTGATGGCTGTCATGGGCATCTTGTTTTTGCCCTATGCGTTGATCAACCGAGACGGGGCACGCAACACTTGCCGGATGTATTCCCGTGCGGTGATATGGTTGGCTGGCTGGATGATCGGCCTGAAGTTCGAAGTGCGCGGCACCCCGCCCACCTTTGGCTGCATGGTAGCGGCGAAGCATCAGTCGTTTATGGATGTCATGTATATTTATCAGCTGTTGCCGCGTCCGCGGTTCATCATGAAGCGCATCTTACTTTATGCGCCGGTGCTGGGTTGGTTCTCTTATCGCGCAGGTTGCATCCCCGTCGATCGCGGCAAAAAGAGCAAGGCGATCAAGGATATGCTGGCGCGGGTCAAAGACGGGGATGCCGAGCCCGGTCAGCTGTGCATCTATCCCCAAGGCACCCGCGTCGCGCCAGGCGCGGTGATGCCTTACAAGAAAGGGACCGCCGCACTGTATGCCGAACTGGCGCAGCCGGTGGTGCCTGTGGCGACGAACATAGGTGTCTTTTGGCCCAAACACAGCATCTATCGCAAACCCGGCACGGCAGTATTTCAGTTTCTTGACCCGATCCCTGTCGGCGAGGGGCTGCGCCCGTTCCTGCACCAGTTAGAGGTCGCGATTGAGGACACCTCTGACGCGTTGGCGCGCGAGGCGGGCTTTCATGTGCCCGTTCGTACCGTGACCCCGCCAGAGGTTTCAGGACCACCTGTATGAAGGTGGTGCAGGACATCGCCACGCTCGAGGCGCTGTATGGCGCACCTGTGCCAGCATCGCTGACCAAGGTCGTGCGCCGGATCACACCCGCCTAAGGTAGCCGTATTGCGGCATCGCGGCTGGTCATTGTGTCCACTGTCGGAGCCGAGGGGCCGGATTGAAGCCCGCGCAGTTACTTGGGGCCCTTGGTGCGGATCATGGATGCATAAACCCTGCTGCTGCCCGACTGGCAAGGCAAAAACTGAATCGACAGCCTGCGCAATATCGTGCGCGATGGGCGTGTCAGTCTGGTGTTCACGGTGCCGGGTGAATCCAACGTCGTGCGCGTGAATGGCCGGGCCATTGTGACAGTCGATCCGGGCGTGCTGGCCAGTTTCACCCAGAACGGTAAACATCCCCCCGCAGCGCTATCGTTGTCACGGTTAACGAGGCGTATTTTCAATGCGCCAAGCCAATCGCAGCCGTAGGATAGCGCGGCCACGCGTATGCCAGTACCCACAGCGGGCGAGATGCTGCGCGAGCAGGATGGCGGTTTTGATTCGATGGATTATGACACGCATTACGCGGCGCGCGCGCAGGATCGGATGTGGTGATCTGAGGTGGAGCTGCCCCCGGCTGCGCCTCCCCGGAAGTATTTTTGACCAGAAGAAAGCAGTCGCGTTACGCGGCGAGGCCTTTTTTGCCAAGCGCCAAGTATTTTTGACGGCGATTAAGGCGGATCTTGCTCGCGCCAAGTTTTTTCAGATCATCCAGCGTGGCGATTAGCGCCTTGCCGACGGCCTGAATGGCTTTGTCCGGCACGCGGTGGGCACCGCCAAGGGGTTCGGCGATGATCGTGTCACAGACGCCAAGTTCCTTCAGGTTCTGGGCGGTCAGGCGAAGCGCGGCGGCGGCCTCTTGCGTTTTGCTAGCGTCCTTCCAAAGGATCGACGCACAGCCTTCGGGGCTGATGACGGAATAGATCGAATGTTCTAGCATGATCACACGGTTGGCGGTGGCAAAGGCGACAGCGCCGCCAGAGCCACCTTCGCCGATCACGACGCTGACCAGCGGCACGTTCAGATCAAGGCAGGCCTCTGTCGCGCGGGCGATGGCTTCGGACTGGCCGCGCTCTTCCGCACCCTTGCCGGGATAGGCACCGGGCGTGTCGACCAGCGTAACGACGGGCAGGCCAAAGCGGTTGGCCATATTCATGAGGCGGATCGCCTTGCGGTAACCCTCTGGCCGGGCCATGCCGAAGTT
>CAWUXN010000143.1:0-3755 GCA_963926415.1 uncultured Loktanella sp. | reverse complement strand
CTTGCGGGCGTTTGGGGCCGGAAATCGCCGGAACGATGCCTGCCATATCAAGGTGCAGCGTGTCGGTATAGATCGGTGCATAGTCATCGCCACGCCACAAACCGTTTTCCTTGGCATAGGCTTCGACCAGTGCGATTCGGTCTTCTTCGCGGCCCGTGTTGCGCAGGTAACGCAGTGTCTCGTCGTCGATCGGGAAGTAGCCGCAGGTCGCACCATATTCGGGGGCCATGTTGGCGATGGTTGCACGGTCAGCCAGTGGCAGCTTGTCCAGACCCGCTCCGTAGAATTCGACGAACTTGGATACAACGCCGTGGGCGCGCAGCATTTCGACGACTTTCAGCACGAGGTCGGTGCCGGTGGTGCCTTCCATCATCTCGCCTGTCAGTTCGAAGCCGACAACTTCGGGGATCAGCATGGAAATCGGCTGACCTAGCATTGCGGCCTCAGCCTCGATCCCGCCAACGCCCCAGCCCAGCACTGCCAGACCGTTGACCATGGTGGTGTGGCTGTCGGTACCGACAAGGGTGTCGGGATAGGCAAGCATATCGCCGTTCTGGTCTGTGTCGGTCCAGACGGTTTGGGCCAGATATTCCAGGTTCACCTGGTGGCAGATGCCGGTGCCCGGCGGGACGACACGGAAGTTGTTAAACGCGTTCTGGCCCCACTTCAGGAACTGGTAACGCTCCATGTTGCGCTCGTATTCGCGGTCGACGTTTATCTGGAACGCGCGCGGGTTGCCGAATTCGTCGATCATGACTGAGTGGTCGATGACCAGATCGACGGGGTTCAGCGGGTTGATCTGCTGTGCGTCGCCGCCCAGTGCTCTGATGCCGTCACGCATGGCGGCAAGGTCGACCACGGCGGGCACGCCGGTGAAGTCCTGCATCAGCACGCGGGCGGGGCGATAGGCGATCTCGATCGGATTCTTGCCGCCGTTGTCAGCCCATTTGGCGAAGGCCTTGATGTCGTCGACGGTGACGGTCTTGCCGTCCTCGAAGCGCAGCATGTTTTCCAGCACGACCTTCAGCGCTGCGGGCAGCTTGCTGAAATCTCCCAAACCGGCCTTTGTCGCCGCGTCGATCGAATAATAAGAGACCGTCTGGTCGCCTACGGTCAGGGTCTTGCGGGTTTTTGCTGTATCGGTGCCGACGGTAACTGTCATGGCTATCCCTTTAGGGTTGAGGACTATGGCTTGCGTCACTTTTGCCCCAACCTGCACAGTCGTTCAAGGGGGCAGTCGAAAAAAAGGTATACAATTGTATACTGAGGCCAGGTGTGTCGCGAGAGCCGCGCCGGCGGATTGCTTCGTGGTCGTCGCAAATGCTTGATTGGCCATTTCAACACAATCTTCTTACACGATATCCAAAGTCATATTCTGGAAAGTGCCCAAATGCGCCATGTCTTCGCTGCTTCTGTTATTGCCGCGTTCTTCGCGGGATCGCCGCTGGTCGCACAAGATACGGGTACGGTAGTGGAGCTTTATACCTCTCAGGGATGTTCCAGCTGTCCGCCCGCTGACCGGATATTTGAGCAGATCGCAGACCGCGACGACGTGATCGCATTGGCGCTGCATGTGGATTATTGGGACTATATCGGCTGGAAGGACGATCTGGGCAGCCCCGCCTATACGGCCCGGCAGCGTGGTTATTTGCATCAATGGCAGGCGCGCAATGTTTATACGCCGCAGATGGTCGTGGCCGGGGTCAAGGAATTCGTTGGCAGTCATCCGGTCGTGGCGATGGACGCTATTGCGTCACTTCCCGCGTCGGGCAATCCGGTGCAGGTCCAGCTACGCCGTGACGGGGATGTTGCAACAATCACCGCCATCGCCATCGGCCCGGTGCCGCCGCAAGCGCTTGTGCAGATCGTGCGCTACGTGCCAAATATCACCCGCCAGATTACAAAGGGCGAGAATGCTGGGAAGACTGTCGTTTATCGTAACGTCGTGACCAGCTGGGTGGTGGCCGGGCAGTGGACGACGTCGCAGTCGCTGTCGCTGCGCGTGACTGTGACGGGGGATCAGCCGGTCGTGGCGATCATTCAGGACGGGGCTGCGGGGCCGGTGCTGGGTGCTGTTCAGCTGCGCTGACGTGTTATTTCCAGCGGCGGTGCACCCAGAACCATTGTTCGGGGTTATCTTTTATACGCGCTTCCAGCCGGGTAGTGGCCTCTGTCATCATTCTCAGCGGATCGCTGTGCGGGATTGGCGATTCCACCACTACATCGAAGGACAGGCCGTCGGGCTGGCGGATGCCGAAATAGGGAACCAGCAGCGCGTCAAAGCGCAGGGCCATTTCTGCCGCTGCCAGTGACGTCAGCGCAGGGCAGCCCAGAAAATTTATCGCGGGTGCGCCGTAGACGTGCACATCGAACAGCAGCGTGCCCATGCCGCCGGATTTGATGTGCCGTGCAAATCCCCTAGTGCCACGCTTGCCTTGGGCAAAGACGGGGCCGCCCCAACTGGTCATCGTCTCGCGGTAATGGGCGTCGACATAGGCGTTCGCCATGGGCCGGTACAGGCCGCCGATGCTGGCCCCGCCCCGGGTCAGAACGTGGCGCGGTGCCTCAAAGTTTCCAAAATGAGCCGTCAGAAAGATGATCGGCCGACCAGCGTCCTGTGCCTGCTGCACCGCTGCGAGCCCGTCACCGCGCGGCTTGGTTTGCGCTAGCTGTGCGGCAAAGTCGCGGTTGGCGTAGTTTTCCATCAGCGTGCGGCCAAAGTTGTCCAGCATGCGGGTCGCCAGATCGCTGCGCGCGCTTTTGTCCATGTCCGGATACACAGCGGCCAGATGCGCCATTGCGCGGCGGCGATAGCCTGCCAGCGGGCCGATCACGCGGGCCACAACGGCTCCGGTGCCGCGAATGCGCAGGGCATAGGGCAGGCGGTTCATCCCGCCGATCAGGGCGCGCAGTACCATATCCTGCAGCCATTGGACGAACGTGCCGGTAGATGCTGTTTCAGTGTGGGCGTTGTCGGTCATGGCTGTCTGATAATGCCCGAGCGCCGCTTTGGGAAGCCCTGAGCCGACCGCGAAGGCGAACAGGGTGCGCTTTGGTTTGCGGCAATTAAGTGAGTGGAGCGAGGCTTAGGCGTCATCTTCTGCGTCGGGGTCAATCAGGCTGATGGTGCCGTCGTCGGCCAGCGCGCGGATTGCCGCGTTGACGGGGTTCATGGCGGCCTCTCCACCGACGGCTTTTGGGGTGCCGCGTTCGACCGCCTCTTCTTTCATTCTGGACGCCATACGCTTAAAGATGCAGTCGAGGGTAAAATTTGCCGATTATTCGCGTTTGCCGCCGATGCCAAACGCATAGGCCATGGCGGTCGCCAGATCGGTTGGGTCGATCATGCGCAGAAAGCCGGGCACATGGATGGGGCGCAGGCGGCAGGGATGTATTCGAAGGTAAAGATCGACTTGCGCACATCCTTGGCGAAATCGGCATCGGATTCAACGAGCCCGACCAACACATCGTCGCGCGTTATGGCGGAACTAGAGTTCAGGATCGCGCCAACACGTTCGACGGGGGTCTTGTCAAAGGCGGTCAGCCGGGTACGGCAATAGCGGGCAACTAATGCATGAACAAAACGCACCACGGCGTCCGGAGTAATATCGGCGGTCTGCCGCACTGCGAATGTAATGCGCCGCGCGCGTTGCCGGGCAATTTTCCAAGCACCTCTGCGGCGCGGGAGACGGGCAGTTTGGACAGCAGCACCGCGCCGATCTGGATGTTTTCGCTAGACAGGATGCGCACCACCT